>JAICKT010000199.1 GCA_025927795.1 Parafilimonas sp.
ACAAATGGTAGTGCGGCTGATGCCATACTTGTCGGCAAGCTTTCTAAAACCTCCGCCTTGCGTTAAATACTCCTGAATGATCTGTGTTTTTATATCCATAAAATAGGTGATTTTTAGTCAACCTATTTCAGGACGAGACATTTTACAAAACCTTTCATGTATGCGTCCGGCCATGTAAAATCTTTTGTTAGTTGTGGTGCATGATTGAAAATATTAAATAAAAATATGCGCCATGCCGCCGGTCCTTTCTGAATCATGTCAATGTATTCACCAAAAGTTGTGTAATCATCTGCTTTATTAATTGGCGTATATGCATCGCTTTTTACATTGTTATAAATGCCAACTTTTTTATCGCCTACAATCTCTTTAAAATAATCCCAAGTCCATTTATTATAGGCTGGCCATTGCTTTGCAAAATTTTTTATTACAACAGGAATTTGAGGCTGATAATATTTCGTTTTAAATTCTTCAGGGCTTATATCATCAACAACAGTAACCGGTTTTAAATGCATAGAGAATTGATTATACTGCAAAATTAATTGTAAGCTAATGTTAACACAAAGTTGATATTAATTTCCTTTTTCGGTAACATAATATCTACCATTTTTAAACTTTTAATTTGCAATAAAACTTTGCTATGCGAATCATTAGTTATAATGTAAACGGAATTCGATCTGCTATGAAAAAAGGATTTATTGATTGGCTGAAAACCGAACCTGCTGATGTGATCTGCGTGCAGGAAACTAAGGCATCAAAAGCAGATATTGATCATACTGTTTTTAATGAAATGGGTTATTTTGATTATTGGTATTCTGCACAAAAAAGAGGATACAGCGGCGTTGCTGTTTTTTCAAAAGTTGAACCTGCGAATATAAAATATGGAACAGGTCATAAAGTGAGTGATGATGAAGGCAGGGTTTTGCAACTTGATTTTGGAGATACAAGATTGATAAACGCTTACTTTCCTTCCGGTACAACTGGTGAAGTGAGACAGAGTTTTAAATACGAATGGCTTGAAGAATTCTTCACTTATCTTGAAGCATTAAAGAAAACAAATCCGAAAATAATTTTGTGCGGAGATTATAATATTGCACATAAAGAAATTGATATTCATAATCCAAAAGGCAATGTAAAAACATCCGGGTTTTTGCCGGAAGAACGTGCATGGATGGACAAACTCTTTGAGAATGGATGGGTTGATGCATTTCGCGTTTTACGCCCTGAACCGCATCGTTACAGTTGGTGGAGTCAGCGCTTTCCAACCGTAAGAGAACAAAATAAAGGTTGGAGAATTGATTACATCAACGTCACCTCAGCATTAAAAAATAATTTAAAAGATGCAGAAATTTTGCCTGATATAAAACACAGTGATCACTGTCCCGTTTATCTTGAAATAGATATTTGATAAATGCTTTTCATTTATATTAATTTTATGCATGACCAACTTTTTTAAAATGACACAAATATTTTCTTCTTTCATTTTGGTTTGCCTGTTTTCGTTTTGTAAAAAATCGACTGACGCGAGTGCAAATCAGCCACCCTCAGATCAGCAACAAGACACATCCACTTATCAATTAGTTTGGAGTGATGAATTTGATAAACCAACTATTGATACATCTGTTTGGAATTTTGAAATTGATGGTAACGGCGGAGGTAATCATGAACAAGAATATTATCAACGAAATAATGCAACTATTGAAAATGGAAATTTGATTATCACTGCAAAAAAAGAAAGTGTTGGTTCTCATAATTACACATCATCACGCATAACAACGCAAGGCAAAAAAGAATTTGAATATGGAAGGATAGAAGCGCGCATTAAAATACCGGTTGGACAAGGTTTTTGGCCGGCGTTCTGGATGTTGGGTTCAAATATAAATTCTGTTGGTTGGCCGAAGTGTGGAGAAACAGACATTATGGAGCACATCAACACAGATAGCCTTATTTACGGCACATTGCATTGGGATAATAATGGTCATGTGCAAAGCGGCGACACTATTACTTCAACGCCATCAGAATATCATGTATACAGTGTTGAATGGGATAAGAATACAATTAGATGGTTTATTGATAGCACGCAATATCATGAAGTAAATATTACAACAAACAGCACAGAAGAATTTCATCAGCCGTTTTTTATCTTATTAAACTTCGCGGTTGGCGGCGATTGGCCCGGCCAAACAATTAATGATAATTTATTGCCTGCAAAAATGTATGTGGATTATGTGAGAGTGTATCAAAAATAGTAAGCACTAATCTTTATTCAGCATTTCAATAATTTCTTTTGTTGTTCCTGCTTCACCTAAACGAGGAAAAATAATTTCTATGCTGTGGTTATATGCTGATTCATTTCTATCTGCCATTGCATCTTTTGCTAAAGTAATATTATAACCAAGTTCACTTGCAGCTCTTGCAGTTCCTTCAACGCCGATACTTGTAGAGATTCCTCCCAATACAATATTGGTGATTGATTTTTTTTTAAGCTCATTGTGTAATTCTGTTTCGAAAAATGCATTCCACGTATGCTTGGTAATGTAGATATCATTTTTATTTGCATTGATTTTATCGGTTACCTGATAAGCATTTTCATCAGTGGGGAATGGTGGCATCTTAGCTTCTTTTCTTGATTGCATCCAAGCACCCGAGGGCTTTACGTTTACTAAAACAATCGGTAATTGTTTTTTTCTGAATGCAGCTATCAAACCATTTACATTCTTTAAAACATCTTCAACTGAATGTGGTTTTGTTTGAACTGATACAACAGAATTCTGCAAATCAATTAATACTAATGCCGTGTTTTTATCTATTGCTGTAATCATACTTAAGTTTTTTATGATGCTGCTGCTTCAACAGGTTGCAATGTTTCAGCCTTATTCATATCAACCGCTTTTAATTTATTCCGTTTCAAAAAGCGGAAATGTAAATATCCGATAAACAAAGCAATGCAACCTTCAGCCAATACCGTATTGGGCACACCAATTATTTGTGAAACAGAACCCACAATTAATCCACCTATTGGTTGCATTCCAAAAAATGCCATTGCATAAAAGCTAATCATCCGCCCACGCATTTTAGTGTCAACAGTTGTTTGAACTAATGTATTGGTGATAGTAATTTGAGACATCATTCCAAAACCTGCAAGCATTGCACACATTAATGCCAACGGATAAAAATACATGTGCGAAAACAAAACCAAACCTGCTCCGAAAACCAGCGTATTTATCGCAAGTATCTTTCTTAAATTGCTGCCCGGTTTTAATGATGCAAGAAACATGGCGCCACCAAAAGCACCTAAGCCAATCACACTATCAATAATACCAAAAGTAGAGGCATTGCCTTTAAAAATATCTTTTGCATAAACAGCCATAAGTGTGGTAAATGGTAAAACGAAAAGACTAATAAGCGCCAGCATACTGATTATAAACCTGATTGATTTTTGCTGTTTCAGATAATTCCATCCATCTTTTAAATCCTGTATAATATTTTTTTCATGATGTACTGTTCTTCCTTTTGGCAAACGCATCATTAATACAGATGTAATTACTGCAATAAAACTTATCGCATTCAAACCGAAACAAAAAACATCCCCAAATTTTTCTAAGATTATTCCTGCAATGGCAGGACCAATTAACCTGGATAAATTAACCATTGATGAATTTAGTGCCAGTGCATTGCCGAGATATCTCTTGTCTTCAATTAATTCGTTTACTAAAGATTGCCTCGCCGGCACATCAAACGCATTAATAATACCAAGCATAAAGCTTAGCGCTAATATTCCCCAAACATTATAATGTTTTGAAATGATAAGTAACGTTAATAACACTGCCTGCACCATTGATGCGATCTGTGTAATTAATAACAAGCGATAACGGTTATAACGGTCTGCAGTTACACCGCCAATAAAAGAAAAAATAAATGCAGGAAACATGCTGGCAAACAAAGAAAGCCCCAACATAAACTTTGAATGTGTAAGTGCATATACTACCCAACTTACTGCCGTTTTCTGCATCCATGTACCAATAAGCGATATGGATTGTCCAACAATATATAACCTGTAGTTGCGGCTTTTAAAAGCATTGAATGTTGTGATCTTCATTTTACTTTTCTTCTCAGTCATCTTCAAAATCAACCAACTTACTTAATGGAACAAGTGCTTTTTTTAATACACCAATTTCTTGAGTTGTACATTTATTTATAAGCGCCTGGTATAACCAGCTATCACGTTCACTGCGCACTTGCTTTAAGATTGCAGCGCCTTTTGCAGATAGAGAAATAATTGACTTGCGTTTATCTTCTTTTGAAATACGCCGGTTAATATAACCCAACTCGTATAAATGATTTAATATCTGCGACATTGACTGGTTCGTAATTTTTTCCATTGAAGCGAGCTCATTAGGTAATAACTCGCCATGCAAATCAAGTAAACCCATTGTTGACCGTTCTGTTAATGAAAGCGACATGCCTGTAACCGAATGTTTACGCAGCTTTTTAATAAGCCTTG
The DNA here is from genome assembly GCA_025927795.1 of Parafilimonas sp. Taxonomy (GTDB): domain Bacteria; phylum Bacteroidota; class Bacteroidia; order Chitinophagales; family Chitinophagaceae; genus Parafilimonas. Next base: position 4,502 of record JAICKT010000199.1, read on the forward strand.
TAATAACTGTGCGCATTTCAGAAGCTAACTGTAAATCTGTTTGTTTCATTATTATAAAGTAAACTTGTAAGTTTGCCTTACAAAATTACAATAGTTGACTGAAATAAAAAACCCACAATTTGTGTGGGTTGTATAAAATTGATAAAAATAATTCCTATTTCAACTTTGCCAGCGCATCTTTAATTCTTGCCCAGCCCTTTTCAATATTCTGCATGCTGTTGGCAAAAGAAAAACGAACGCAATTAGGTTCGCCGAATGCATCACCCATTACGCTTGAAACATGTGCAGTATTTAAAAGATACATGCATAAATCATTTGCATTGTTGATAGTTGTTGTGCCATCGCTCTTGCCATAATAAGAACTAACATCTGGAAAAATATAGAAGGCACCCTGTGGTTCAAAACATTTTAAACCCGGAACTTCTTTTACCAATTCCAATACTTTTTTTCTGCGTGCTACAAATTGTTCAACCATTTTATGGCTTGGCGTTAAATCCTCTGTCAACGCATTGATGGCAGAACGTTGTGCAATAGAATTTGTACCGCTCGTAAATTGTCCTTGTATTTTCTCGCATGCTTTTGCGATTTCTGGATTTGCAGCGATGTAACCCAAACGCCAGCCAGTCATTGCAAAACCTTTACTCAAGCCATTTACAATTATTACGTGGTCTTTCAAATCATCAAACTGCGCAATGCTTTCATGCTTGCCAACAAAATTGATGTATTCATAAATTTCATCAGAAATAATTGCAATGTTTGGATGCTTGCGAAAAACATCAGCCAAAGCACTCAACTCTTCTTTTGAATAAACAGCACCTGACGGATTGCATGGTGATGAAAATAAAAATGCTTTTGTTTTTGGCGTGATTGCTTTTTCTAATTCATCAGCAGAAATTTTAAAATCGTTTTCAAGCTTCGTGCGAATTTCTACCACTTTTCCTTCTGCTAATTTTACTAATTCAGAATAGGTTACCCAATATGGTGTTGGAATAATTACTTCTTCGCCTTTATCAACCAAAGCCAAAATAACATTCGCCAAACTTTGTTTTGCTCCTGTTGATACAACAATATTTTCCGGCTTATATTCTAAATTATTATCGCGTTTAAATTTTGTGCAAACTGCTTCGCGCAAATCAAGATAACCGGGCACAGGAGTATAGTGACTCCAGTTATCTTCAATAGCTTTTATTGCAGCGTTTTTTATGTGCTCAGGTGTATTGAAATCAGGTTCACCCAAACTCAAATCAATCACATCAACTCCCTTTGCTCTCAGTTCGCGACCGAGCTTTGCCATTTTCAAGGTTTCCGGCTCATTAAATCTTTGTAATAAAGAAGACAGTTGCATTGCTTTAAAATTTGCGCAAATATAAGCCCCAGCCCTAAAGGGAGTAATTATACAAGCTGATAATTTAAATAAAGTAAACATTGGTACGCTTAATATTTGCTTAACGCCCTTCAGGGTTGGGGCTAAACTATTCTTCCATCTTTCATATGCAGAATCCGGTCGCTCATTTCAGCCATTTCTTCGTTGTGGGTAACTATGAGAAATGTTTGTTTGAATTTATTGCGGAGTTCAACAAATAACTGGTGCAATTCTTTTGCATGAACAGAATCTAAATTTCCTGTTGGTTCATCAGCAAAAACAATAGAAGGGTTATTAATTAATGCTCGTGCCACAGCAACGCGTTGCTGCTCGCCGCCGCTGAGTTGATTGGGTTTATTATCGAGTCTTTCTTTTAAACCAAGTGTAGCTAATAATTCAATTGCTTTTTGCTCTGTTTGCTTTTTACTGTTGCCGGCAATCCATGATGGAATGCAAACATTTTCCAGCGCCGTAAATTCAGGTAATAGATGGTGGAACTGAAAAACAAAACCCATGTGATGATTGCGAAAATCTGCAAGCTTTTTATTTTTTAAGCGATGCAATGCCACGCTATTTAAAATAATTTCACCGCTGTCAGGCGTGTCAAGCGTACCGAGAATATGCAACAACGTGCTTTTGCCAGCGCCCGAAGAACCAACAATGCAAACTATTTCACCTTCATTAATTTGGATGTCAACACCCTTTAAAACTTCTAATGCTCCGTAACTTTTTTTTATATTTCGCGCTGTAAGCATTGATGTTCTGAGTTATAAGTTTTGAGTTCTATGTTCAGCGAAGAAACAAAAACTTTTATCATAAATAAGGTTAACAGAAGTGATTTGGATATTTCCCCACAAAACTTACTTTTGCGCAAATTTTAAAGGCTATGTTTTGGAGTTTAGAATTAGCAAGCTATTTAGAAGATGCACCCTGGCCCGCCACCAAAGACGAACTAATTGATTATGCCATCCGCTCTGGCGCTCCGATTGAAGTTGTTGAAAACCTGCAGGAACTTGAAGATGAAGGTGAGGTGTATGAAAGCATTGAAGATATTTGGCCGGATTATCCAAGCCAGGAAGATTTTCTTTTTAACGAAGATGAATATTAGTTAGCTCCGCTTCGGATTGTTTTAAAAAATTTATTACAGCAGATGCAAATTCCGGTGTTGCCGCCGCATGGTTGTGGTCGCCGGGGCAAAGTGCTTTCTCTGCATTTGGCAATAAAGATGCAAGTTCATCTGCAGAGCCATTATCCACATCTTCTGTTCCGTGAATTACCAATACCGACGTTTTAATTTTTTGCAATACTTCCTTTGGTGTGGATGGCTGATACTTCTGCATTAATGCAAGTGCCTGTTGATCCAACCCTGATTTTTGCACATACTGAACCATGTTGTGTAATTCGGCAACGGTATCGGCAGCCAGTGCATGATAAAACATAATTCTTCTCGGCCAGTTTGGGTTTGTAAAATCAGCACCCATTCCACCCATCACTGCGCGTTGCAAATTTTTATCTAATGCTAATAATCGTGCAGTAATTATGGAACCTCTTGAATAACCAACAGCATAATAATTTTTAATATGAAGATGTTTTAGCAAAAGCATTATGTCTTTTGCTTCCGCATCGTTTTCATAAGCTTTATCTGTATGCGGTTTATCTGATTTTCCGTTGCCGCGTAAATCAATTAAAATAACTTTAAAATTATTAGCGAGTAAACTATCAAACAGCGCAGTATGTTTCCATGAATTGCTGTTCACAATAAAACCATGCACTAATAAAACAGGAAAACCATCTCCATGCACTTCATAATAAATTTTTGTTTTCTCGAATGATGAAAAATAACCGGAATCTTTTTGCGCGAATGAAAATTTCGCAACAAAAATTAAAATGATAACAGCAATTATTTTTTTCATCATTCAAAAATTTATTCTTCTTTCAAAAACGGGTAACGATAATCTGTTGGCGGATTAAATGTTTCTTTAATA
>JAICKT010000423.1 GCA_025927795.1 Parafilimonas sp.
AAGCGGATATGTTGCGTAGCCTTTAGTAATATATTTTGGCTTTCAGGATGATTAATCGTTTAAAGAATTAAACCGGTAACAAATGCAATCACAAATTTTCGGATTCAAAGGTTTGAGGGAATTTCAATAATAATTTTTTTTATTCCAACATTATCGTAATATTGCAATATTAAAATTAAATATGGGAGCAACTAAATCACAACATTTTACCGATAAGCAAAATTCTATTGCTGTAATGATTAAAGCTCTTGGTCATCCTGCAAGAATTGCCATAATAGAATATCTTATAAAAGTTGATAGCTGTATTTGCGGAGATATTGTAAATGAACTTCCGCTGGCGCAACCAACTATTTCGCAGCATTTAAAAGAATTAAAAAATGCAGGTTTAATTAAAGGAAATATTAATGGCAATGCAATCTGTTATTGTATAGATGAAAAGGCAATTCAAAAACTGCAGAATTATTTTGGGAACATTTCAAAAAAATTAGAAAACAAAAACAATTGTTGTTAATACATAAAAATTTATAAAATGGAAAATGCAGAACAATTAAAAGAAATCGTAAGGCAGAAATACAGTGAAATAGCTTTACAGGATAAAGAAACCAATCAGTCATCTTGTTGCGGCTCAGGCTGCTGCACCACTGAGGTAACTAATATTATGAGTGATGATTACACAGAATTAAACGGCTATAATCCTGATGCCGATTTAGGTTTAGGCTGCGGTTTGCCAACACAATTTGCGAAAATAAAAAAAGGTAACACCGTAATTGATTTAGGAAGTGGTGCAGGCAATGATTGTTTTATTGCGCGTGCAGAAACGGGTGAAGATGGTAAAGTAATTGGTATTGATTTTACACCTGCCATGATTAATAAGGCAAGAGCCAATGCAGAAAAATTAGGTTATTATAATGTAGAATTTAGACAAGGTGATATTGAAAATATGCCTGTTTCTTCAAACATTGCAGACGTAATTGTAAGCAACTGTGTGTTGAATCTGGTTCCTGATAAAGACAAGGTATTCAAGGAAATATTTCGCGTACTAAAACCCGGTGGACATTTTAGTATTTCAGATATCGTGTTAATTGGTAACCTTCCCGAGGCTTTACGCAAAGATGCAGAAATGTATGCAGGCTGCGTTTCAGGTGCGATACAAAAAGAGGCTTATCTCCAATTAATAAAAGCAAACGGTTTCAGCAACATTACAATTCAAAAAGAAAAGCCTATCAATATTCCTAATGATATTTTGAAAAATTATTTAAGCGAAGGAGAAATAAAAGATTTCAAAAAAGGTGATAAAGGCATTTTTAGTTTAACTGTTTATGCAGAAAAATCTAAATCATGTTGCGGAACCGAATGTTGTAATTAATTTGAATTGATGTTGCAGGCTAATTATTTTTTAACCATGCTTAAGTATTTGTAATTTTTATGAAGAAAATTTTAGTGCTGTGCACAGGCAATAGTTGTCGCAGCCAGATTGCCGAAGGTTATTTAAAAAATTTTGCAGGTGATAAAGCTGACGTTTATAGTGCTGGTATAGAAACGCATGGTGTAAATCCGGTAGCGATTGAAGTAATGAAAGAAGATGGTATAGATATATCACATCAAACTTCAAACAATGTTAATGAATATCGCAATATTGATTTTGATTTTATAATTACTGTTTGTGATAATGCGAAAGAGGAATGTCCTGTCTTTCCTTCAATCGCAAAAAAGTTTCATAAAAATTTTGCAGATCCTGCAAAAGCAACAGGAACGCAGGAAGAAATTAAAAAACAGTTTAGAAAGGTGCGAGATGAAATAAAAAATTATTGCGAAAAATTTGTGGCTGAAAATTTGGAAGTATAAAACAAAAAGCTTGATATTATTTTTTCAAATTCTGTATCCTTGCTTTAGCTACATCAACCAATTGCATTGCATCGGGTGTAAGTTTTAATAAAAATATACCGCCAATTAAAACTCCTGAAAATAATGCAGAACGAATGATGATGCCAAGCCATCCTGCTACGCCATAAAATAAAAAATAAGTTGCTGCAAGGGCTGCAACACCTAATAAAACTGTAAGTAAGGTTTGCGTATTAAATGGTTGCATTTTGAATCTTCTTCTTAAAAATTCAAATCGAATAAAGTTGTAAACAATTTGCGAAATAAGTTCTGCATAAGCGGGACCGATTATTCCATATTTCTCTATAAAAATATATGCTAACGGAATACGCAGACTTAATAAAACAATACCGCTCCAAAATTCAAACTTCCATAATGTTGAGGTAATGATGATAGCCGAATTAACGCCGGTACCTGCATCAATAATTTTTGCAATGCCTAAGATAAAAACAACAGAAAGCCCTGCCATATATGCATTTTGAACATGAAAAACAGTTATGCCTTGGGCAACATTTAGCCAAACATTTCCAAAAATAAAAATAGAAAGCAGTAACATGTTTATGCTTGAGCGATGATATACATGATTAATCTGCGTAAAATTTTTTTCCTTCCATGCTCTGGATAAAACGCCTGTTGAAATTGAAATAATGCTGCGTTGCGGCACTTCAATAAAACTTGCAACGTACGATGCAAGACTAAAAACACCAGCATCGCCAAGCCCTTGTTTACTGGCGATTAACAACCCGCTAATTGTTATAGCAACTGCGTTTAAACAAATGCCTCCGAAAACAAAAAATTGCAGACCGAGCATCTTTTTATAAAACTTTTTTGTAACGCGACTAATAGTAAAAGTGAATTTTAGATGTCCTGTGTTATATAAATAAATAGCTAAAAAAATAGCAATTACTAAATACAATAAAGAAAACAAATACATAAACTGCGTAAAGTTTATCAGCTTAAAAAGAAACAGCATGATAAACACTGATGTTATTAATCTTAACACCGTTTCTTTTAAAGAATTAGATATAACACTCTTTTGTATAGACCACGAGAAGCTTTCAAATACTGCAAATAATAGATAACCTAAACTAAAAGGAAATAGCAAATAATAGAACTGAAGAAACAAGGCTGAATGCTCGCCAAATTTTCTAACTACAAATGGCTGAAATGCAAGGCTGGCCAGAGCCACAAGCAAAAACCCAATCATTGATACACTTAAAACTAAAGTGAGGAGATCATTTTTTTTATCGGGTAAATTGTCTTTATAATAAGGATAAAATTTGTATAAAACAGGAATGGTGCCGAGGCTTGCAAATGCGAAAAAGTTTTGTGCAAAATCAATAAAAATTCTTGTTACGCCATATTCCTGTGTTGTGAAAGAACCATTACGGGTATAGAAATAAGTATTAATTACACCAATAAAAAAACCAAAGTAAACTATGATGCTTGATTGTATGGTTTGTTTTCTTATGCCAGCCATTTCGAGTTTTCAGTTTCTGGTTTCCAGTTTCCGGTTTCACAGTTTACTCGCATACTTCTTACTTCATATCCTTTACTTCTTTCAGCCTGATGTAATAATTATTTTCAATCCAAGCGTTATCAAAAAAAGAAACATCGTTTAATGCTTTCCATTTTTCTGTTGGAAAGATGTGCATGCTTTTACCATCATGTATTAATGTAAGCGGCATGTTAAAACCTGTAACGCAACTATCCCAGCGATAAAAAACTTTACTCTTATCATTGTTATAATAATAACTCAACTGCGGAATTTGTGTAGTGCGTAAATATTGATCAAATACTTTACTTAAATCAACGCCTGCATTTTTGCTGATGTAATCTTCAATTTGTTTTGTTGTTACCGTTTGGTGA
>JAICKT010000586.1 GCA_025927795.1 Parafilimonas sp.
AATTAAACTGAAAATTGCGAATGCCCAGAATGTAAATGCAGGACCAACTTTTTCTAACAGCCATGGAAAAAATTGACCAACGAGCCACACTGCAATCCATAATGCAAGTGTGCAAACTGTAACTGCTTTTACACGTACATGTGTTGGAAAAATTTCATTAATGATAATCCATGTTACGGGACCGATTGAGAATGCAAAGCAGATGATATAAATCATCATTAATACCAATAACAAAATGCCTTGCGTGTTGTTAGTATAAAAAAGAAAGCCGCATAACACAAGTGAAATAATGATACCTGTTAAACCGGTTTTTAATAAAAATTTTCTGCCGTATTTATCTGCATAAGCAATAGCAATGATGGTTGATAAAAAATTTACAGTGCCGATGATGACCTGGAACATTAATGCATTACTGCTATTAAAACCTGCTGATTGAAAAATGGTTGGACCATAATAAATGATTGCATTAATGCCTGAAAATTGCTGCAATATGGCGAGAACAATTCCGATAATTAATGGTATGCGTAATGACGGATGCAATAAAGAAACGGAGTTATTTTTTGTTCTTTCTTTTGCATTTTCAATATCGCTGAGTTCCTTATCTGCTGCGGGTTTCGGACGAACAGTATATAAAATATTTTGTGCTTCGCGCTGCTTATTTACTTTAACTAACCAGCGCGGACTTTCGGGCACGCTTATTAACATCAATAAAAATATTAACGAGGGAACAGACATTACTACAAACATGCCGCGCCACGGTTCTGCAAACAATTCATTTGTGCTGTTTGCTGATAATGATAAAATAGATGCGTTTGAAAAATACGCAAGAAGAATTCCAAATGTTATGGCGAGCTGATAATATGCAACCATTCTCCCTCTTTTATCTGCCGGCGCAAATTCTGAAATATACATTGGTGATATAACAGAAGCCATTCCCACGCCGATGCCGCCAACCATTCTTGCAGCAATCAATAATGTGAATGAAGATGCAAAGCCACAACCAAATCCTGATAATAAAAACATGATGGCTGCAATGATGATGGTTTTTTTTCTGCCAATTCTATCGCTGATAATTCCTGTTGTAAACACACCAATGATAGAGCCTAACAGTCCGCTGCTTACTAACCAGCCTTCAGCAACTGTGTCTAATGAAAATTGTGTTTTTACAAAACTGATGGCGCCTGAAATAACGGCTGTATCAAATCCAAATAATAAACCGCCTAACGCAACAGCAAAGCAGATATAATTTGTTCGTTTATAAAAATTCATAAGGCAATCGTTATTATTTATTCTCCTTCTTCAGGACGTTTATAGTCATCATCATAACGCTGAATATCGGCTTGCTGCCAGTTGCCAAATGCAACTTCCAGCACACGCACAGATTTATCGCCTTTACATGACAGACGATGTTTTTCATTTGCAGGAATCCATATTTCATCACCTGCATTGCAATTTTTTATTTCATCACCAACTTGTACTGTTGCACCATCATCAATTACAATCCACAACTCTGCTCTGCCTGTATGGGATTGAAGACTTAAACGCTGACCAGGCAATACACTCATTAAACTCACTGTGCAATCTTCATTAAATGCAAATTGTTTAAATGTGCCCCATGGTCTCGATACAAAAGCAACATCAGGCTTTGTGTCAGGAATTGGTTTGGTTATGTACTCACTCATATTTTTTTGCTTTAGATTTCTTTATAACATTGAATCATTTCACGTCTTGTTATCTGCCAATGACACATTATTTATCTGATTTATAATTTTTAAAATTTTAATTTGTTTGAATGAAAATAAGAACATGAACGTCACTGCGAGGAACGAAGCAGTCTGATTGTTTAACTTACATGTCGTTGTAATAAATTAAACATAGTCTTAGCTCTTTTCTATTCAATCAATCAGATTGTTTCGTCGTTCCTCCTCGCAAAGACGTTATAACCGTCTGCTTATTTTTCCTGGTCTTATCATTTTTAAAGAACTTTTTGTGATGTATTAGACCTTATAGGTTTTTGAAACCTATAAGGTCTGTTCTTACTTACCTGGCGTTACGCTTTAAATCTTACAAATGCTTTTAATGTTGCACACTC
>JAICKT010000527.1 GCA_025927795.1 Parafilimonas sp.
AATATTTATCTTTATAGTTTAAGATAGCGCGGGCAAAATATGATTGTAATTCAGTTGTAGGTGAAGCATAAGAACTGATTGATCTGTCTGATTGGGTGGAATACCCTAAAATATCATAGTAATTTAAACCAACGTTGGCAAAATCATACCCCTGCTCAAAATTATTTCTTGAATCAAAAGTAAGCCACTCATATCCAATCACAGCGTTCACATTAAACGAAGATGTAATCTGCTTATCAAAATTTAATGTATTAGTAATTTGTGTGTTTGTCATTTCATCATTATTAATGAAAGCAACACCCCTGTCCTGAATCCCTTGCAAGTTTAAAAGGCGATTTCCCATACCTTTTCTAATACCAGTTTGGCGATTTACACTGTATATAAATTTATATACCAATGAATTTGTAATTTTATAAGAGGGAGATATACTGGCTAAAATTGTATTTACCTTGGCTCTGTCTTTGTAATATGCCAAAGAAGCTAAAGGATTAATAGTTGTACCACCTAAATACACAATGCTATCCCCAATCTGTGTTGGTAATGTAGGATTCCATTCTAAAGCCTGGGCCACTACATTGCCTGTAAATCCTACAAAAGAAGAAACAGGAGCAATGTCTTCGTTTGTTTGTGAAACTAAAACGTTTATATCGAGGCCCAGTTTTTTACTGTCCAAAAATTTAAAGCTGCTATTGAAAGCCGCTGTATATTTTTGCAATTCTGAAGTTTTAATAACACCTTGTTGATCAAGATAACTGGTAGATAAACGATATCTGCCGTTTTCATTGCCACCACCAACTGCTACATTATAGTTTTGTGTAACGGCTGTTCTTGTTATTGCCTTCCATGCATCTTCGCTTTTTCCATAATCACCACTGGTTACACCATAATCTTTTAAAGCTTGTCTATATTGATCACCATTTAAAACATCTAAATGTTTTACAACATTAGAAGTACCGGAAGATGCCGAAACATCTAATTGCGGAATTCCGGATTGTCCATGTTTTGTAGTAATAATTATTACCCCATTTGCGCCCCTTGAACCATAAATGGCAGTAGCAGATGCATCTTTTAAAACTTCTATATTAGCAATATCATTTGGATTAATAAAATTCAACGGGTTGCCAGCATCACTTCCAAAATCACCACCGCTTGCGCCAGGACGTGCAGAACCGCCTGATAGCGGAACTCCATCTATTACAAAAAGTGGTTGATTGCCCGACCTGATAGAAGATGTACCACGAATTCTTATTGTAGTTGAACCACCGGGTTGTCCCATATTATTAATTACCATAACACCTGATGCCTTACCTTGTATCAGCTGATCAGGTGAAGTTATTACCCCTTTATCAAAATCTTTTTCTTTAATAGTTGACACCGAGCCTGTAAGATCTTTCCGGCGGGCGGTACCATATCCAACAACCACTATGTCGCTGAGATTGGAATTAGTAGGTTGCAGTGTAATAGAAACATCATTTGAAGATGTTACATTAAGATCTTGGGACGCGTATCCAACGTAACTTACCGTTACAGCAGTAGTACCGGCAGGGGCTGTAAGGCTAAAATGACCAGTTCCATCGGTAGTTGTTCCAGATTTACCACCTTTTACAACTACAGACGCCCCAACAACAGGATTACCTTTTTCGTCTAAAATTTTTCCGGTAATTGTTTTAGTTTGTGCCTGAGAACCCACTGCCATAAAAAACAATATAGGGCACATGATGAGTGCTTTAAGCAATCGGTTTGAAATCATAATAAGAGTAGTTTTTAAGTTAATACAAGCAATAATTTAATTGACAACAAATAAGCAATTAACACGTAAATATAAAGACTAAGTGTATTCAATACACATTTTCTTTTAATATTTTTTTAAATAGTTGTTAACTTATTATTAGGACAAGAACATTTGTAACATTGCTGCTTGGTGATAGTGTTAAACGGCAAAACTTTCTCCACAACCACAGGTGCGTGAAGCATTCGGATTCTTAAAGAAAAATCCTTTACCGTTTAACCCATCCGAATAATCTAATTCAGTATTTATAAGATAAAGAAGGCTTTTAATATCTGTAACAAGCTTTACATCATTCATTTCAAAAATTTGATCGTCAGGCTTTAGCTCATTATCAAAATCAAGTTTATAACTTAAACCTGAACATCCACCGCCAACAACAGAGACTCTCAAAAAATAAGATGCATCAATATTCGCATGTTGCATTAGCTCCAGAACTTTTTGCTGAGCTTTTTCTGTCGCGGTTATATTTTCTGCTACTGCTTCCATAAATTTTTATCAAATACAAAAGTACAATTCTTATTATAAACTAAATACAATTGCTTTTTACGCAATGGTTAATTTTTGTTACACACTTAATGAATCATTATTACTTTATATTTTTATCTTTTCCTATATAAATAGTTTTATGATACATCCCGAGCACATCGGCATTGCAGTTAAAGATTTAAATATTTCAATTCCTTTATTTGAAAAATTGCTAAAAACAAATTGCTATAAAACAGAAACTGTTGAAAGCGAAAATGTAAAAACTGCATTTTTTAAAACAGGTGAAACAAAAATTGAGTTGTTGCAAAGCACCACTGATGATGGCATCGTTGCAAAATTCATCGGTAAGAAAGGAGAGGGGTTACATCATATTGCATTTGAAGTTGAAAATATTTATGATGAAATAAAGCGCTTAAAAGAAGAGGGCTTTATTTTTTTAAATGA
>JAICKT010000512.1 GCA_025927795.1 Parafilimonas sp.
CTCCAGGTGGAATAATGCAAACAGGTTAAGTTCATTTGGTAATGTCTTTGTCGAAATTCAACCTTTCAAAAATTTATTCTTTCGGTCGAATGTTGGCGCCGACAATGCTACTTATGCAAACAAAGTAATAGCGCCCACATCGTCGTAATCAGGCCCCATATCAGAATCGAAAATTACATTTACCTGTGCTTGCGCTTCACTCATCGAAAACAGCAGAAAAAAAATAATTGCAGATAATAAGTTTTTCATCAACTCAATATATAAATTTTTTCTGACTGGATTAATTCATTAAGCCGATAATGAGTTAAAATAAATTTTGGAATCAATTATATACTGGTCTAACGCTTTTGAAGCGTCTGATCGCCTGCTACCACCCAAAAACTTTTCGAACATATTCACGGATTTTTATCACACACCACCAAAATCTTTTTTAATAATTCTGCCTGCGCATCTAATTCATCTTCTGTTTTCACATGTTTTGCATCGCGAACAGTTAATCCAATCATTAATCCGCCGATGGTATGCAATCGTTCGGTTATCAATTCAGCATCATCTAAAAATTTTTTTGCTGATTTTTATCACACATAAGCATAATAAGAAGTTCCTCTAACCGGCAAATTATATTTATGAATAAGATCATTAAATCTCGTAACTGCATCATCACGCCGCAATAAGATTTCCATCACTTCAACACCGGCAAGACCTGCATATATTAAATCGCTGAAAACATCAACCAAAATTGGCGTGCAATCCCAGTTTGGCGGATAGCGGCTTGCATACACCCACAAATGCGCATAAACAGGAACCGCATTTTTAATAAAAATATTTTTTGAACCTAACATCATCCCGCAGTTAATGCGGATGATGTTTTTATAAAGTTCCTTCTTGATTGCATCTATAAATGTTCAACAAACAATATTCAATACTCAACAAAATTCTTTAGAATTATGGCAATGCAAACACTACATAACTATCACCGGATTGTGTTCCAAGCTTTCCACCACCGCAAGCTATTACAACATATTGTTTGCCGTTCACTTCATACGTGGCTGGTGTTGCAAATGCTGCAGCAGGTAATTTTGTTTGCCACAAAAGTTTTCCTGTGCGTTTATTGTATGCACGAAACATTCCATCTTTTGTTGCACCAATAAATAATAAACCACCTTTTGTTACTACAGGACCGCCATAATTTTCGCAACCTGTATTTGGTGGTGCGCCTTTCCATTCATCTTCACCAAAAACATTCTTCCAAACATATTCGCCGCTATTCATATCAATCGCATTTAAAACACCCCATGGAGGAGCTAAAACTGGTGCTCCTGATTTTGTATAAAATTTATTATAGCCTGAAATTTCATAAGGTAATATTCTGAATGAATCTATAGCTGTTAATTTAGATTCATATTTCCTGTTTCGTTCTGCAGTTAAATTCAATACATAAGATGCAATTGCCTCTTTATCTAATTCAGGCAAGTGTTGAAATGATGGCATCATTCTTCTTCCTGCATTAATGAAACTAATGAACTGGTCTTTGTTTAATTTTTTATTGACATCAACAATGGATGGATAATTGCCGCCGCCTTTTCTATTCTGCCCATGACAAGACATACAATTTTGCTGATATAATTTTGGACCTGCATCTTTAAACGTCATTGCATGTTTTGCGGGATTGATATCAAACATCTGAAGTATCCATGCCATTTGATTACAGTTGCTATATAAAATTCTTGTTTCAGGGTCAACTGCCGGGCCGCCCCATTCTGCGCCGCCATCAAAACCAGGAAGAATTATTGTGCCCGCTTTTGATTGCGGCGTAAACATGTGACCGGTATGAACAGTGCCTAATAATTTTACAACAGAATCATACTCTGTTTTGGATAAATATGGATTGACATCTTTTTGCGTTAATGCCTGCCGAACCTGTGATGCAGGTTTTTGCGGGATAGGTTGTGTGGGCCAAATCTTTTCACCAATTAAATCTGTAACTGTATCCTGGGGCGTTTCCAAAACAGGAAATAAAGGCTGACCATTATCGCGATTGAATATAAAAACAAAACCTGTTTTTGTTGTTTGTGCAACAGCATCAATTTTTTTACCATCATGATTAACGGTTAGTAATACCGGCGCTGATGATGGATCATAATCCCATGTATCATGATGCAAATATTGAAAATGCCATTTCTCTTTTCCTGTTGCTGCATCCAATGCCAACATACAATCTGCAAATAAATTGGAACCTTTTCTTTTGCCACCATAAAAATCCATAGAAGCAGAACCAATAGGTATATATGCAATGCCGCGTTGCTGGTCAATCGTCATGCCCATCCAGTTGTTTGCACCGCCTGTATATTTATATGCATTTGGATTTTCCCACGTATCATAACCCGCTTCACCGGGATGTGGAATGGTATGAAACTGCCAAACAATTCTTCCTGTTTGCGCATCATAAGCACGAATATCACCCGGCGCTGCATCCATGCCTTCGCTTACACGTGTTCCCGCAATAATTAAATTTTTGTAAACAGATGGCGGCGATGTTTCTGTAATAAATAAATCTTTTACACCATCCATTTGCAAACCATCATGTAAATCAACCTTGCCACTGTCTCCAAAACTCTGCACTGGTTTGCCAGTGTTTGCATCTAAACAAATAAAGTATTGTCCTGCCGCATAAAAAATACGTTTGTCATCTTTACCATCACTCCAGTAAGTAACGCCACGATTATTATTTAAATTAAAATGACCAAGTTTATTTTCGGTAATTGTATCGTAAGGAGAGTACACCCATTTTTGCTTGCCTGTCGCTGCATCAACTGCAAAAACTTTTAGCATGGGTGAAGTAAAATACATTATGCCATCAACAA
>JAICKT010000107.1 GCA_025927795.1 Parafilimonas sp.
AACTCATAAAAAGAGGTTGACTACATTCGGATGGGTTACTATTCCAATTTTAATTTTATCCGCCTTAATACAATTTGGTTTACAATACGTAGAAAGAGTTAAGGATATAAAAGACGAAAATATTGCAACGAATCGTTTTAATACTCAACTAAACAGGCTTGATACAATATCTAATAATTTAGGAGATATTCAAGCCTCTGCACAAAGAGCCAGCGAGGAAGCAAACATTCTTGTACAGAATGTAATTAAACAAGACCATGCAGTGCAAAAAGTTAATGATGAAAAATTAATTCTTGCATGGAAACGCACGTATAATCTTTATGATCCGTGGGAGGTTAGTGGCGCAATTGCCGTAGATGGAGAGAGTAAGGAAAGACAACACGGCATCATATTACAATGTTTGCAATGGATGAACGAAGAGGTTTATAATCCAGTATTGGTTTCTAATGACAGTGCATATAAACTATGGAACAATTATATTCATTTACTTTCTGATGTAGATAACTCATATAGTCCTGATTTAGATTTTGACAGGTTAAAGGTCGGTGACCAAATTACGACTGGGGAATTTTTATTACGACACATATATGATTATTGGGCTAACAATGACAGCTCCTTTATTATATATAAAAAACGTAAGTAGAATACCGATTAATATAGCATACGAATGATTCAGGCATGGAAAAAAAATTAAGCAAATCAGTAACCTTTAAAGTTATCGGCACACATCAACTGAACCGGGAAGTAAAAAAAGTTCATGCAATAATTGAAAAAACAAAAAATGGATTTTCAGCTTACGCTGTAAATGCTGAAGGTGTAACCGGGATAGGAAATACAGTTGAACAATGTAAGCACGAATTAATTAATTGCATAGAAAGAATAACAACATCTGATGCAAAAAACATCCCGGATATTTTAAAAGGGAAATATGAAATTATTTATCAGGTTAAGGCAGATCAAACAATTAATTAATAATATTAATGAATGTGTGCCGTGTGATTTGCAGAATTAATTAATTAAAATAAAATTTGCAACCTTTAGCCCACAGAAAAACTGGTTATGGCACTAAATGAAGCAACAAGTTCAAAACTCACAGATGCAGAGTTTAAGCAAGAAATAAAAAGGTTAGCAAATAAACTATTGTTGTGTTTGCCAAACAGTATAAATTTTACGATTGATGAAGTTATTATGTCCTGTGATCTTTTAACCGAAAATGAAAAAGGATTAGCTGCGGAAGCATTAGTCCAAATTCAAAATTTATTATTTCATCAAGAATATATAAAATACTGTGAGCCTAATAACACCTATCAATTATTTGTAACTGAAAAATTAATAACGCTAAAAAAGGCAGACATACAAAAACATTTAATTCTACAAACCCTTAATATTAATAATTACCAAACCTTAGATTCAATTGCGCAATATTTAAAATCAGGTAATAATAAGATTTTAGTATTGTTATCAGATTTAAAAGAATTTGGTGAAGTTTATATTAAAGAAACACCAACTTTTAATGGTTCACATTATATAATTAATATAGAATTAAAAGGAATTGCATCTTATGAAAACGAAAAATATTTACGAATGCCTGAATATAATGAACCTGCGATAGATGCATACATGAAAGTGCAAGCAGATCATTTAGTAAAGGTTTCCAGAATTGATAATCCCTATAACGCACAAGAATTGCAGAAAAAGATTGAGCAATTTTTAAAACAATTTTATTCACCGGGTGATAAAATAAAATTTTTAAATTATTATAAGTTTTTAATGGATGGAATTTTTGCGGATCATCAAAAAAAATGTACAGAAAAAGACGATTGTGTTTATACAATAACAAACCGTGCAATGACATTTTATGTAAATCAGGAACTCAATAAAATTAACGGACAGGTCAATAGCGGTTTAAATTTTAAGGAAACGTTCGATACCTCAATTCATTATGTAAATTCTTCAAGATTACAAGAGTTAAAAGATTTACCAACTAACACTTTTGATTTTTCCAAACTTATAAAATTGTGTGATGAATTAAACGATAATTATTCCAGAAAAAACTTTCTATCAGTTGGTATGATTGGCAGAACCATCCTCCACCACATACCTCCCGTTTTCGGGCTTAAAACGTTTGAGGAAGTTGCAAATAATTACGGGGGTGCAACAGATAACAAGAGCTTTAAAAAAAGCATGACACATTTAAATAACTCATTAAAAAATATTGCTGATAGTTATTTGCATTTGCAGATAAGAAACCGGGAGATATTACCTAATGAAACACAGGTGGACTTCCGACAAGACCTTGACTTGTTACTTGCAGAAATTGTAAGAATTTTTAAATAAAACACCGCAATCAGCCAACTAAATAGCCAACTAATTCAAATAAAAAAGCCTCAATCAATTGATGAACAATATAATTAAGGCTTTCAAAAGCTGTAGGGGGAGGATTCGAACCTCCACGGGGCAGTTAGCCAAAATGCAAAGTTTAGTGGTCAACCCTGGTCGGCCTTACCAAAAGTAACGTCGGCTCTACATTTTGTTTATCCTGTTATCCCCACCCCCGAGACGAGAGGGTATGTCTGCCAAAGATTTCATCACCCCACAATGTAAAGAACTATTTTCAGCTGCAATATTAAACAGCTTATTCTTTTTATAGAAATTTTTTAAGGTAAAATTTAAAATTATAGAAAACATCTAATAACTTATATACTTTAGTAAATATTATCTAATATTATTATTATTTATGACAGCAGAATTAAATATTGACAAACTCGATTTGCAAATTATACAGTCAATGATGCAAAGCGCAAATATTTCTTATGCAGAACTTGGTAAAAAATTATTTGTTTCTGGCGGAACAATTCATGTACGCATAAAAAAATTACAGGAGCTTGGCATTGTAAAAGGAACTAAACTGCACATTGATCATAAGTTGCTTGGCTACGATGTAATTGCATTTATTGGAATCTTTCTTGAAAAAAGTTCTTTGTATGATATAGTTGCAAAAGAACTAAAAAAAATCCCGCAGATTGTAAGGCTAAATTATACAACAGGCAACTACAGCATGTTTGCAGAAGTTGTTTGTAAAGATATCAGCGAATTAAAATTTGTGTTGCATGATGAATTGCAAAAAATAAAAGGTATCGAGCGAACGGATACGATTATATCGCTTGAAGAAAGTTTTTTGAGAGACATTCAAATGACGGAAAGAAAAAAATAATACAGACATTTATCTCTTGCTTGCGATAAGTAAATTTAAATCTGTAAATTTTAAATCAAAACGCTGGCTTATATAAAAGTTTGTAAGATGTCCTTTATATAAATAAACACCATTGCGCAAATTAAAATTATGCCATACCATTTCCTCAAGACCGCCTTCATCGCCCGCAGCAAGTAACAGCGGCATTAGTACATTACTTATAGCATGACTTGCTGTACGTGCAAAACCGCTTGGAATATTCGGTACACAATAATGTATTATTCCATGTTTTACAAACGTTGGATGCTGATGTGTTGTTATTTCGCTTGTTTCAAAACAACCACCCCGATCTATGCTTACATCAATAATTACACTTCCGGGGCGCATTGCCTGCACCATTTCTTCAGTAGCAACAATAGGTGTTCTTCCGCCTTCATTTGTAAGTGCACCTACAGCAACTTCGCAGGTCTTTAATTGCTTTGCAAGAATAAGCGGTTCTATAACACTCGTCCATACACGAATACCTAAATTATTTTGTAAGCGTTTTAACCGGTAAACATTGTTATCAAAAACTTTTACTGATGCACCCATTGCTAATGCTGTTCGCGTGGCAAATTCTCCAACTACACCTGCACCAATAATAATAACTTTCGTTGGCGGAATACCGCTTATACCACCAAGCAAAATGCCTTTACCATCGCTGGTGCTGCTAAGATATTGGCCAGCCATAAGCATTGCAGCACTGCCTGCAATCTCACTCATGCTGCGTACAATAGGAAAAGTACCACTATCATCTTTTATAATTTCAAAACCAAGCGCCGTAATTCTTTTTGCCATTAATTTTTCCATCAAGCCTTTTTTAAGCATGGAAATATTAATAGGCGAAATAATAGTTTGATTAAGTTGTACAAAAGGAATATCCTCGTCCATTACTGGTGCACTTTTAATAAGAACCGGTGCTTTATAAACTTCTTTTTTATTATGCGCAATTTGCGCTCCGGCTTCGCTAAAATCTGCATCGTTATACTTACTTCCCTCACCTGCTTTAGTTTCTACAATCACTTCATGACCGTTGTTTACAAGCACATTTATAGCTTCTGGAATAAGCGAAATACGATTTTCCTGCAAAACAGTTTCTTTGGGAATGCCTATTGTTAATCTTGCACTGCTTGGTTTTATATCGAGCGTTTCTTCTTGTGTTTCAAAACTAAATCCGCTGCTTATGAGTGGTTTGTTTGCGGCCATTCTTTACAATGATTGATGTTGCAACATAAAAATAACAATATTTAATTGTTTAATCATTTTACAATTAATCTTCTTTCCTGTATATCTATGATCTCTAAATTTACATGCACGCTATTTAAAGGCAACAACTCATTCGCTTTTTCAGTCCATTCAATAAAACAAAGATTACCGCTTTCTATGCAATCTTCGCAACCTGCCTGTATTACTTCTGCATTATTTTTTAAGCGATACCAATCCATGTGATAAATAATACCAGCTAAAGAACTTTCATATTCATTTATTATTGCAAAGGTTGGGCTTGTAACTGCACTGGTAACTTTTAATACATCGCAAAGCGCATGTATTAATGTTGTTTTGCCCGCGCCCATAGGCGCATCAAAAGCCCATATTTTATATTGATAATATTGTTGCCAAAGCTGTGCAGCAATATTTTTTATTTGTGAAAGATGAAAATCAATTTTCATAAAGAACAACCTATTGTAATTTTTTATTGTTCTTATGACGTGTTGCATCACGAACACTTTTCTTTTCAAGATTTTTTTGTAATGCATCTGTAAGATCAACGCCTGTTTGATTAGCAAGGCAAATCAAAACCCAAAGCACATCTGCAAATTCATCGCTTAAATTATTATTGCTTTCGTTTTCTTTAAATGATTGTTCACCGTATATGCGAACCATTATTTTTGAAAGCTCGCCCACTTCTTCCATTAATATACCAAGATTAGTAAGTTCATTAAAATAACGAACGCCTATGGTTTTTATCCATTCATCTACCTGCTGCTGCGCCTGTTGAATCGTCATTAAAAAAAATTAAACATTATTAGTGATTGGCGGCATGAGGAATTTCTATTGTAAATGTGCTGCCTTTTCCTAAAACACTTTCTACTTTTATTTTGCCTTTATGCTCATCAATAACTGATTTTACATAACTCATGCCTAAGCCAAAACCTTTTACGTTATGGAGATTGCCGGTATGTGCGCGATAAAATTTTTCAAAAACACGTTTAACTGTTTCCTTGCTCATACCAATACCATTATCCTGTATTTGAAGTACAACAAATTTTTCAGTGCTGTGCGTTATTATTTTTATCGTAAGATTTTCTTTTGAATATTTTATAGCATTATCAATAAGATTTGATATAACATTTGAAAAATGAACTTCATCAGCTTCAATTACATCATTACCTGCATTTAAGAGGTATTCAATTTTACTGTTTTTTTCCTGCAACTGCAGTTGAAAATTTTTGGTAACATTATATATCAATTCATGCAAATGAAGCGATACAAAATTTAATTTGAATTCCTGCTTTTCCATTAAGGCTGCCTGCAATATTGTTTCCACATGCTTATTCATTCGTTTATTTTCTTCTTTAATTATGTTATTAAAGTATTGCCATTTTGTTTTATCGCTATGTACTTTATCATTTCTTAATGCATCAACCGCCAACGAAATAGTTGCCAATGGCGTTTTAAATTCATGCGTCATATTATTAATGAAATCACTTTTTATTTCACTCATCTTTTTTTGGTTCAACAATGTTTTAACTGTTATAAAAAATGCAGCTATAATTATAGCAGTGAATAAGGCTGAAAAAACAATCATCCATCCTAATGAATGCCAAACCTGTAATTTAAAGTCTGGGATTAAAATAAAGAGATGCTCGTAAGGCATTACACTTTCGATATCCGTTGCATTTTCTGGAATGATGGGAATAACTCTTGTTCTGAAACGCGTTGTGTCAAGCGATTCTTGTTGAAAATGTTCACTCTGCAATTCAAGTTCAAAACTGTTTGCATTAGAAGTAACCGCAAATTCAAAATGAACATTGTCTAATCCTTCTTTATTAAACGCCTTTTTTAATTTTTCTTTAATTTCTGCAGCAGTATACCTGTCTGAAATTGTTGAAGGTCTTATAATATTGAATGAAAGATTTTCAGGAAAAGTTTGCAAGCCAGGTCGCTTATTAAAATTGAAAAAATTAGAAGAAGCCTGTTTGCTTAATTCTTCTGATACATTAAAACCTGCTTTATCAACCTTCTCAATAAAACGCTCTTGTTGTATTACAAGCTGATTTTTAAACCAGTTAACCTGTATAACAATTATGCCGATTAATGAGAGAGAAATTAAAACAATAATAACAGGAAAAACCTTTTTCATTTAAACAAAGATATTTTGTATATGTGCAAGTGAAAAATATGCAAATACCTTTACCAGCATTTTAACTGCTATATTTTTGCATAGCTGAACGGAATTTATTTTATTATTAGCTATTTTACAACATGGAAAATTTACAACCAGGCACAATACTTATAGCAGATCCTTTTTTAAAAGACCCCAATTTTTCAAGATCAGTAGTTTTTTTATGCGATCATAAAGATGATGGAAGTTTTGGTTTTTTGCTGAACAAAAAATCGGAGTATATAATAAGCGATTTATTTACAAATGTTGAGGGATCTAAGCTCCCTGTATTTTATGGAGGTCCGGTTCAGCAGAATACTATACATTTCTTACATCGTTGCCCGGGTTTAATAACCGGCGGAGAAAAAATTGTTGACAATATTTATTGGGGAGGTGAATTTGATGAGATGATTTCGCTGATCCAAAATAATAAAATTACAGAAGAAGATATCCGTTTATTTTTAGGATATAGTGGCTGGACAAAAAATCAACTGGAAGATGAACTTGAAGAGAAAAGCTGGCTTACCACTTATGGAACAAGTGATCTGGTTTTTATAAACGATATTAAGCTCATTTGGGCTGAAGCATTAAAACAGTTAGGTGGAAAGTATGAACAACTGATACATTATCCAACTGACCCGCAATTAAATTAATCGCATAAAAAAGCCGCCTATATTAAAGCGGCTTTTAATAGATATTTTATTGTTATTATTGTTCCGTAACCTGGAAGGTAATGTTTTGTTTTTGACGATAAATTACTTTCCTACCATTTTGAATAGCAGGTTGCCACTTAGGACCTTTCTGAATAACCCTCACAGCTTCCTGTGCACAACCGTAACCGGGGTCTGTTAAAGCTTGTACCTGAGATATATTACCTTCTTTATCTACAAGGAAAGAAACAGTTACCGTATAGTTTCCGGGAGCTGCTCCGTTATCAGCAGGCGTTTGATTGTTAAGATTACGTTCCAGAAACTTAGTCCATGCAGCTTGCCCGCCAGGGAATTTCGCCTCAACCTGCACACTTGTAAATTCTTTGTCATAATCCTGATTATCTGTTTTAGGCGCTGCAACCTGACCAGTACCTGTATTAACAGGAGGTGCAACAGTTTCATCTTTTACACCTTCCTGATTAAACGCACCTATTTTAGTGTCCTCAAGCTTTTCTTGTTCAGGTGGTTTTTCTTCAGGCTTTACTTCCTCATCCTTTACAATTTTTGGAGGTGTAAATTTTGTAACCTCAACTTTTGGCGGTTCTTTTGGAGGAGGAGGAGGTGGTGGTGGTGGTTTCTCTTGCGGCTGTTTTATATCTTTAAGCTGCACATCCTGCACAACCATTTTTTGAGGTGCATGCGAACCAACAGTTTTTGCTACAACTGTTATTACAAATATCAAAACACATATTGCAAGCATAAGAATAATTGCCCGCAACATGCGTTTGTTATATGATTTACGCAATTCGTATGCACCATATTCTTTGTTTCTGCCTTCAAAAAGTATATCGAGAAAATCAGCATTCAATATTTTATTTGCTTCCATTACAAGTAAGATTTATTATTAGATGCTTAATAATTTCATTTTCCATAAAATTTATTTTGCTCCTGTAGTTGTTGCTGTTGTTGTTTCAGGCACAGATTCGCCTTCTGTAAGTCTTACATATTTATCTTCAATAGGAGAAATATCAACAACTGCATAAACGCTTACAAGATCAATACGCATTTCATCCAAAATATCAATAAAGTTTTTATAAACGCTTTCATCGTTGGGTTTAATTATTACAACAAGGTTAGTATCTGCCTGCTGCTTTTTCCTTATTATCACATTTCTTATATCTTTAAAATTAGAAGATTTAAAATTGGAACCATCAGGTGCCAATTCACCTTCATAATAAAATACATTATTGTCTTTACCTAATAAAATGGTAAGCGCACCAGATTGCTTAATTTTATTTTGCTCTTCCGGTTTTACTTTATCATCCGGCAAAGCGAGGTGCATAGCTGTTGGCTGACTTATAGTTGTAGTGAATATAAAAAATGTAATCAGCAAAAAACCAAGATCACACATTGGCGTAAGGTCAACTCTTGTAGATAATTTTTTAGCTTTTTTAACCCCTGGGCCTTTTTTATGTCCGCCACCGCCCGATGTATCCATTTCAGCCATATAAAAAAAATTTTTAGATTAAATAAATTATCCTGCTTTTTTATTATTTTCCATATTCTTTCTATACAAATCAGTGCCCTTAGGAACATTCGCCTGGTTTGTTACCATTTGAAATTTAAACTGATCGTTTTTCTTAAAAGCCGTAAGAATATTTTTAAACACCGGGTATTTAGCAACATTGTCACCCTTTAGAATTAAATCCATGCGACCACCCTGGTAAGCATTTACTGCTGCAGCAATCCATTCAATCATTTGATTGTTGGTTGTGTCTTGTGTAGGTATGCCGGGTAATACTTTACTGTTTATTTGATCCGGTGGAAAATGTGCCTGTTGTTTTAATTGTGCTAATGGAGTTCCAATAAAAGGCTGCTTAACCAATGCAGAAATTTCTGCTGGTGTTAGTCCCAAATTATTTCTTTGATTAATATCCTGTAGCATTGCCTGCTTTTTTGCTCTGTCTGAAGCGTTATCGCCTACCGATAAATAAACTCTTCCCTGATTGTTTAGAGAAATCATTACTAAATTTTTATCCGAAACAAATTTAGTTTCTACTGACTTCGGCGTTGAAATAGGAACTGCTTCAGAAGGCTTCGGCTTTGTGGTTAAGATAAAAAAAGAAAGAATTAAAAACGCCACATCACACATTGCGGTCATATCAACCAGCGTACTCTTTCTTGCAATTTTCGCTCTTCCCATTTTCTAAATTTTTATTTCTGTATTATATAGATTCAATAGCATTAAAATTCCATAAAAAGAAATGCACTATTTATAGTTAGATGCAAAACTTTGTGTCAAAGTAAACCCAGATTCGTCAATACCATAAGTTATTGCATCAATCTTTGTTGTAAACACATTATACATAATAATGGCTATTGCTGAAGTACCAATTCCAAGTGCGGTATTGTACAAGGCTTCGGAAATACCTTGAGACAAATGTATTGATGCATCGCTACCCCCTGTTTCGGCTAATGATGCGAATGAACGTATCATACCGATAACCGTTCCTAACAATCCCATCAATGTAGCTACTGATGCAATGGTAGAAAGAAATACAAGGTTTTTTTCAAGCATAGGTAATTCCAATGCAGTTGCCTCTTCTACTTCTTTTTGAATGTTTAAAACTTTTTGCTCTGTAGTAAGCTCTGTATTTGTGATCATTTCTTTATACTTGCGTAAACCTGCCTTCATTACATTGCCTACAGAGCCCTTCTGTTTATCGCACGCAGCAATTGCTTTATCTACATCTTTATTAGCAAGATTATATTGTACTGTACGTACAAACTCAGCAATGTTACCTGTTCCGGAAGCTCTTGAAACGGTAACCAATCTTTCAATAACAAAAGTAACAACGCATAATAAAGCACCTATAAGAATAGGTACTATAATACCACCTTCATACATGCGGGCAAGATTTGATTTAGGACCCTGATGATCTGGCCAAAACCCACCATTCAAATCTGGTTGAGTAAAGTTACTTGGGCTACCAATTGCATAACGCCAGATAACATAACCAAGAATAATACAAATAAGAGGTGCAAGCCAGGAAATGGAATTGCGTGATCTTTTAGGTTGCACAGAAGAAATACTTCTCGATGCTGCCGTAGCAGTAGGTTTTGTTTCAGCCATAACAAAATTGTTTTTTAATTTTTTACTTTTTTTGATTATGATTAAGCAATTCATCTGCTGCAAGCAAGTGATGAATAACTTTTAAAATGGGCTTGTAAATTAGTTATTTTATTTAAAGCAACAAGTTTTCCCAATTTTATTTTTAATTTTTATTTTCTTTAAAGTGTCTTCAATAAATGTTCCATTATATTAATGTACAACTGTTAGCTTAAATTAAATTTGTAAGCATTTATGATAAACAAAATTATTGTTGCAATTACGGGTGCCAGTGGCGCCATCTATGCAAATTTGCTACTCGACAATTTAATGCAGATAAAAGATCAATGGACAGAGCTTGGTGTAGTTATAAGTAATAATGCAAAGAAAATCTGGAACACAGAATTAAACAATGACAACTATAAAAATTATCCTGTAAATTATTACGATAAATATGATTTTAATGCACCTTTTGCTTCTGGTTCGGCGCAATATAATATTATGCTGATTGTTCCCTGCAGCATGGGTACTTTGGGCAGAATTGCTGCCGGCATAAGTGATGATCTTATTACACGCGCCGCAGATGTAATTTTAAAAGAAAGAAAAAAACTTATTCTTGTTGTTAGAGAAACGCCCTATAATCTTATTCACATTAGAAATATGGAAACTGTTACCCTGGCGGGAGGTAACATTTGTCCTGCTACTCCATCTTTTTATAGCAAGCCATCCACAATTAATGAAGTAGCAGAAACAGTTGTTAACCGCATTATTGATCTTGCAGGCTTGCAACAAAAAAGTTTTCGCTGGGGAAGTGAAAAGTAGTTTGAATTATTATTTTCAGTTTGTAGATGTTTTTCCCTCACTATTCATTACCATATAAAATAAAAGGCTGCTTCGTTATGAAACAGCCTTAACATATTAATTTTTAAAAAAAAGAATCTATTTTTCTTCTTCTTTCTTTAATTTTTCTTTTATTTCTGCAAGTGCACTAAGATCTCCGAGCGTTGCTTTTTCAACTTTATTCTGCATTGTCTTTACAGCCTTACGCGCTTTATCAGATTCTGCCCTTGCTTCTTTTTTCGCAGTTTCCTGTTCCTGTGCTTTTGCCTGTTCCCAAATTTTAGAATGGCTTACCAATATCCGCTTTTCATTACGATCAAACTCTATCACCATAAATTGTGCGGTTTCATCAGCCACCAAACTCTTTCCATCTTCTTTAATAAGATGGCGGTTAGGTGCAAAGCCTTCCAACCCGTAGGGTAATTGAACAATAGCACCACGATCATCTTTTCTTACAACTGTTCCTTCATGCACACTGCCTACGGCGAAAGT
>JAICKT010000483.1 GCA_025927795.1 Parafilimonas sp.
GTAAATGAATTTGATTGATTTGCTTTACGCGGAAAAAACACCAAACGCAATTCAGTAGTTCTGAATACAAGATTTTCATTGCGTATGCGTACACCGCCGCCAACTCCATAATACCAGCCTGTTTTCTGAAAATTTTTTTCAGGTGTTAACCCGGTAATATCAGTAAAAGCAAACGGGGAAAATTTAAAACCAAAGGCTTTATAGTTTATAAAACTTATAGTTTCTGAATGCAAACTTATGCGCTGATTGCCGCGTACAGAATCATCTCTGAAATATCTTATTCCAAAAGTATTGTTTATGCTCAGCGGATCAAGACCTGTGCGATTATATTGTCTTGCAAAACTCAACTGTTCGTATTGCCTCAACTTAAAATTCTTAAATAAAAATAACCTGCTAAAACCTGAAGCACCGAATAAAATAGCCGCATCCTGCACTTTGCCCTGGTTCCAGAAAGTACCTGCTCTTAAAAAATATTGAACAATATCACCCTTAACATAAATTTTGTAACGGTTTGCATCAATGCCGGCATATGATCTGGAAAGATATGCCTGCTTATAATAACCTGATGTAAGCGCAATATTATAACCATAAGGAATATCTTCAGTTGTACCAAAACCAAAAATATAATTGGTTTTATAGTATTCCTGCTTAAAAAAAGTAAACTGTGCAAGCCATGCTTCCCTGTTATTAAATCGAAAATTTAATTTGTTTGCAACCTGGTAAGGTGTTTTCTGAAAATTAGTATTAAAATAACGAAGGCTGATAAACTGTTTATCTGTGCGTGTTTGATTCTGGATAAATTTTTTTACGCCAAGATTATAACCAAACCAGGCATCGAATACAGTGTATTTATAATCATAAAAAATATCAGGTGGTCTGAAATAACTATTATAAGATTTGTAAACGCCCGCTGTTACCCCACCCGCAATATGTGTGTATTGCGATATAAGATTTCTTTGTAGTGAGAAATAAATTGCATGCTCATCATTAGTGGCATCACGCAAATCGGGATTAATAGTTGTAAAGCCTGCAGAAGCATCAATAAAACTATTTTTAATATTGTACTTGGTGTACATTAAACCCGCGCCGGCAGTTGGATTTCTATCTTTCTGTACTAAAATAGTTGCCTGTAAATTTTGTGCGGCACCTAATAAATTTACGTCTCCTATTTTACCTTTAAATTTTCCGGGGCTTAAATTGCTTAACTCACCATTTAAACTAAACAGATCTTTAGTAACTACATAAACATCTACAGAATCCGCCAGGCTATCAACAGGTATTACTAATATTCTTGCATCCTGAATATAATCAAGTGAGCGCAAATAGCGTTCATTGTCGGCAAACCTGTAGGCCACAAGTTTTGTATTTTCTTTTATAAACAACGCGTCTCTTATAGCCCATTCTCTTGTATTCTTATGCAGTTTATTTAAGAGCCGCGTACCGGAATAATTTATAATCTGCGCTGTATCTGTAAACGTTTTTTCAAAACCAAATCGATTAATAAAAATATGCCTGATAACTTTTCCCTCATACGGCCTAAACGCTTCCTCACTCTTTGTTGTAAGCAAGCCCTGTTGAGTATTGGTGTCTGCACTGTTTCTTTTAATAAATTTTAAAGCATAATGAAATATATTATTTCGTTTGGGTTCATTAATTGTATCCTTCAACTGTGCTGAAGTATGAAAACAGATAAACAACAGGCAGGTAATCGTTGAAAGTTTAAAGATATATTTCACTTGCAATGCAATGCTACGTAAAGCACATCAGATTAATTAATCAGTTTATTTAATAATTGCAGAAAGCTTTTGCGTTCAATCATTCTTGCGCCCATACTTTGTAAATGTTGTGTATAAACCTGGCAATCTATAAGCTGCACGTTCTCCTGTTTTAATTGTTCAACATAATTTATTAGCGCAAACTTACTTGCATTAGGCACATTACTAAACATGCTTTCGCCAAAAAATACCTTCCCTAATCGTATGCCATATAAGCCACCAACCAAATTATTATTTTGCCATGCTTCTGCACTAAAGGCATAATTTTTTTTATAAAGATTGATGTATGCTTTTTCCACATCATCCGTAATCCATGTGCCTTGCTGATCTGAACGAATTATATTTTTACAATGATTCACTACACTTTCAAACGCTGAGTTTATTTTAAATTCAAATTGATTTTTTCTTACAACCTGCTGCATGCTCTTACTTATTTTTAAATTATCCGGAAACAAAACAAATCGCGGATCAGGGCACCACCATAACGGAATATCATCTTCGAACCACGGAAATATTCCATTGCGATAAGCAAGCAATAAACGTTCCTCACTTAAATCGCCGCCAATTGCAAGCAATCCATCTTCATTTGCTTCGCTTGCAGGCGGAAACCACAATCTTTCATCAAGAACGTAAACTGACATATAAAATTTGAAGAATGCTGCAATTTAGCAGGAGAGGAGCAGAATTTTAACTTTCAACTATTTCTTCAATTGTTGCGTTTATGCCGCGTTCTGTAATGGCTTCACGCATGGGTTTTAAGGTTTCATAATCGCCTTGCTTAACTGCATATTTTCCATGAAAATGTATAATGAATGCGCATTGCTCTGCCTGCTCGTGTGTATGTCTGCAAATTTCAACAAGTGTTTCAATTACCCACTCAAAAGTATTTACATCATCATTCCAAACGATCAAATTAAAAGTATGATTAAGATCGAGAAGCTCATCTGTTATCACATCTTCTTCAAATGCTGTTCCCGTTGCTGCACTAACTTTCATACTGCAAAGGTAATAATCTAATTATTTATTAAATACTGCTTTAACCATCCTGTTTTTTTGCTGCAAATCTTTTTTTATTGCTATTGATTGAAAGCCTTTTTGCTGCATGAGATTTACAATATCATTTGCAAAATTTTCATGTATTTCAAAATAGAGGCTACCATTTTCTTTTAAATGTGAAAGCGCAAAATCACTTATAGCGTTATAAAATAAAAGAGGATTTTCATCAGGTACAAATAAAGCAAGATGCGGTTCATACGCAACTACATTTGAATGCATTTCTGCAGATTCTTTTCTCGTTATATATGGCGGGTTGCTTAC
>JAICKT010000211.1 GCA_025927795.1 Parafilimonas sp.
GCCATCATTCTTTATTTCGGTGCAGAATTTACAAAAGCTTATGCCATTAAATATGGTTCGCAAATTCATCCTAATTCTTATGCAGTAACTATGAAACAGGTTGAAGTGGAAACGGGCAAACAATCTGTTCAAAAAAAAGAAGAAGCCACACATGAAGTAAAAGTTGTTCCTCCACCAAAATAATTTCACACAAACATTAATATGGCAAAAGCATCAACAAAGAAATCTGCGAAAAAATCAACCCCAAAAAACAGCACTAAAAAAAATAAATTGGGTGTAAAAACTTCTTTGGTTAATAATATCAACGCTAAAAAGAAAAAAGGTACATCCCACAGTAAAAAAAAGTCAACCATATCTAAAAAGAATTATAACGATATGGAAAATGACTGGGGAAAAAAGAAATAGTATTTTCACATTTAATGAGCGCGTCTTCGCATATTATCTTAGGAATTGACCCAGGTTCTATAATTATGGGTTATGCAATTGTAACTGCAAATGGAAATACAATCGAATTATTAAAAATGGATGTTTTAAAACTGGCAGCTTATAAAGATGCTTATCAGCGTTTACAAATAATCCATTCTGAAGTATGTAACTTAATACAAACACACAGACCAACAATGTTTGCGATTGAAGCGCCGTTCTTTGGAAAGAATGTACAAAGCATGTTAAAGCTTGGCAGGGCACAAGGCGTTGCAATTGCGGCAGCAATGCAGGCTGCAATTCCCGTTACAGAATATTCGCCAAAAAAAATAAAACAATCTGTAACGGGTAACGGAAATGCAACGAAAGAACAGGTTTTTAAAATGTTGCAACATATAATTCAGTTTGAAGAAAAGCCGCATTTTTTTGATGCTACTGATGCGCTTGCTGTTGCTTTGTGCCATCATTATTCAACATCATCGCCTGTTAGCAATAATAAGAAAACAGTTAAAGGCTGGAAAGATTTTATAGTGCAAAATCCTGGCAGATTAAAAACTCCATCCGCCCCATAAAGGGAAACCATAAGCCGTTTGATTGTTAGCCAACCTTATTTCAATTACAAATTTTGGATAATTTTTTTCTGCGCTTCTTTTAATTGCTCTTCTGTTAATTTAATTTTTCCTCTTGTAAAGTTTAAATCGTCTGCAGAATTTATCGGAACTAAATGTAAATGTGCATGAGGGACTTCAAGACCTATTACTGCCATTCCGCAACGATTGCATTTAAAAGATTTCTCGATTGCTTTCGCTATTGGCTTTGCAAAAACAAGCAACGCACTTAAATAATTGTTCTCCAAATCAAACATATTATCTACTTCCATTTTGGGTACCACCAATGTATGTCCTTCAACCAAAGGAAAAATATCAAGAAAGGCAAAAAATTTTTCATCTTCTGCAATTTTATAAGATGGAATTTCGCCTGCAACAATTTTTGAAAATATGCTCATAAAGTTTTTTGCGAAAGATACATGTTTTGTATTTTGATAACATGACGTTTATAATGATTATGACTTTAATGATTTGTTTTTGCTTTCATCGCATTTTTTACAATAGATCAACAAGTGTATTTATTAAAGGCGCCGGTATTTTGTGTCCCATTCCTTTATTATTTAAAATCAGCGCCGGGTATATTTGCCGCAACATCTTTTCCGGTATCAATTACAACCAAAGAATCTTCGATGCTGTGAATAACAACCGTAGGAACTTTATTGTTTTTAATTGCTGATGTCTGTCTCTCAAGATGGTATAACTCGCATGCATAACAAAGAATTCACATCTGCGGCTTTTTTAATATCCTATCCTGACATTAACATTTTATTGGTCTGAATTTTGAAAGTTTCTGACGTATGAAAGAAATAGACAACCCTGCTGAAAATCTCACCCTAAGTTGATTTTAATAAACATTTCAAAGCAATCAAACTATGCCGGGTTATTCAGATACTGTTGCAATTATTGATGACGATGAAATTTCATTATTATTAATAAGAAAATTTCTTGAACAAAAACAAGCTGCTAAATTTATTCTGCCTTTTTCAAGTGGTTTTGAGGCATTAAGCTTTTTTGAAAATAATGCAAATAATTTTTTGGAATTACCCTGGCTCATACTTCTCGACATTACTATGCCTGGTATGAGTGGCTGGCAATTTTTAAAAGAATTAAACAAGATAAAATTTATTAATGGCTATAAACCTGCAGTTTGCATTATCAGCGCGAGTGAAACTATAGATTTTCAAGTATTAAAAAATTATCCTTTTATAAAAGGTTATCTTATGAAGCCTGTTATACCAGGTAAATTAATTGTAATGGTTAACCAATTGAAAATAAGTATTGAAGCAAGTAATAGCGTTGGCTCAACTATTTATTGATAAAATTATCATGTACATATTAATCCACAAATGAACATAAAGAATAACTATGCTGCTGTTTGTGTGTCAGTATTTTTTTGTTTGGCAACAGATTTATCTGAAATCATTTTCACTACTTCCGCAAATACTATTTCAAAATGTGGTTCTTTCGTCCAGTCAATTACATGATGTAAATTTTTATTAACAGGCGCCCAGCGTTCAGGTTCTCCATCCATACTTATAATAACACTGGGTGTTTTAACAGCGGCAGCAATATGAGAAACGCCGGTGCAATTTGCAATCAGCATAAATGCATTTCGTATTAATACTGCAACAGCGCCTACACTTGTTTTGCCTGTTACATCAATTACAGGATGATGAATGCATTTAATAAGTTCTCTTGTTATATCGCGTTCTTCTTCTGTGCCTGTAACAACAATTGTAAAACCGTTTTCAATGCAGTAATCAGCAAGCACAGCAAAGAATTGCGGCGGCCATTGCCTTGAAGCATCAGCAGAACCCGGATGAATGCAGATATATTTTTTGTTAACGAGCGGTAAGCATAATGCATCAAATTCCTGTTCATCTTTTTCTGTTATTGGAAAGTCAAGCTCAGGTTTTTTTGTTTTTATACCAAGATGCTCCATTAATAAAATATGCCGTTGTGCTTCATAACCATAATCAGGATAAGGCATGAATAAATCGGATTCGATATAACTTTTATCATTATAAAATCCTGCTACATTTTTGGCGTTAAACAAAAGCAATAGCGCATTAACAATAGTTCCATTACCCTGCATTTGTAAAACAAGATCAAAGTTTTCTTCACGCATTTGCTGAATAAATTCTTCAAACAACCTTCTATTGAAAGGTTGTTCCGGTAAGCCTATGCAACCTGGAAAATGAATAAAGCGATCTATATACATATTAAAACGCTCAACAAATTTTTTTGCCCAGGGCAAACCAAGTAAAACTATTTCTGCATTTGGATAAGCAGAGCGCAATGCTTTTATTGCCGGAACTGCACAAAGCATATCGCCTAACTTCAGCGCACGAAACACGGCAATTTTGTGAATGTTTTTCGTGGACAATTTCATAATAAAAGGGTTTTATATTTGAATGATCCGTATAACGTCCAGAATACAGAAAGAAAAGGTATCAACGCAGATGTTATAATCATTTCAATGATATGCGATATGTTTTTTGATGTTGCTTTTAATCTTCTTACAGTAAATTCAGTAAGCAAAACAAGCCACGCTAAAAATGAAAGCGACGCAGCAACATAAAATTCATTTATAACACAAATAACAGAAATACTTAAGAGTAAAATCATTGCATAATAATTCCATACAGGCTTAGCGCTGATTTTTTGTTTGTACAGATCAATATGTTTTTTATACAGCAAAGCATTGAATGCACTTTTCTTTTGTTCCTTCAAACTTATTCCCCAACCGGCCTTCCGTACAGGATGTATAACAACCGCATTTTTTATTTCATAAATTGGAGTTGTTGCCTTGATCAATTTAAAATGCATATCACTGTCTTCGCGCCATGCAATTGGAAACGCCTCATCAAAACCACCAACTTTATTAAATGCTGTTTTTGTTATCGCACAATTTGCTGTAATAAATTCTGCTGTTTGTAAATTGGCAATGTTCTTTTCATAATCAGTTGGCTCATCAGAATGCGGTACAATTGTTTGCCCTGTAAATGCTGCTTCTGTTTTATTAGTTAATTTGTAAGCATTGCAAAATGATTTCAGCCAATCTGATTGCGGTAAACAATCATCATCAGTAAAAACAATTAATTCCGCCTTCGCGAATTGTACGCCTTTATTTCTTGCAGCCGCCGGTCCCTTTTTTTCTTTTAAACTATGACAGTAAATATTAAAAGATAATTCCTGTTGAGACAAATAGGCGACTTCTGTTTTTGTTTCAATATCCGGTCCATCCGTAATAACAATTACCTCGTATTTTTCTTTTGGAAAATTTTGATGCGCAAGTTGCGTTAAGCATTTAATTAATAATGCGCGTCTTTTAAAAGTTGGGATGACAACAGAAACCTGGATGCTCATAATTATTTTTCCAATAAAAATGAATTAATAACAAGCGCATCAAAAGGCGATGTCCAAAAACATTCAATCGCATCTCTTGGTGTGCAAACAATCGGTTCCCCTCTTGTGTTAAATGATGTATTTATTAAAACCGGAACACCTGTTTTTTTCTTAAACGCTTTCAGCAAATCATAATATAAAGCATGCTGATTGCGATTAATAGTTTGAATGCGCGCTGTGTTATCTACATGCCGCACTGCGGGAATTTTATCTGCCTTGTCTTCTTTTACATTATACACAAACAGCATGAAAGGAGAATAGTCTGCATTTTCAAACCAGTCACCTGCATCTTCTTCAAGCACAACCGGCGCAACCGGGCGAAAGTCTTCACGGTCTTTAATTTCATTCAGGCGCTGCTGCATAGATGCGTTTACCGGCGAAGCAAGAATTGAACGGCTTCCCAATGCCCGCGGACCAAATTCCATTCTTCCCTGGTACCAGCCAATCACTTTATCTTCTGCAAGAATATCTGCAGTTTCTTCAGCAATATTTTCTAATTTTCTATACGGAACTTTTGTCCATTTTAAGAACTGTTCTGTTTCTTCATCAGCATAATCCGGTCCCCAATAACAATGCTCCATTTCATATCGCTGATAATTATTTTTTCTTTGTTGTGCATCTATCCATAATGCCGCACCCAGTGCTGTGCCTGAATCTCCGGCTGCAGGCTGCACCCAAATATTTTTAAAAGATGTATTATCTCTTATCACTGCATTCATTACACAATTTAATGCAACACCACCCGCAAGACACAAATTTTCACACTGTGTTTTTTCATACAACCAGTTAGCCAATTTTAAAACAGTTTCTTCCAAAACTTTTTGTAATGAATGTGCAATGTCAAATTGTTTTTGTGTGAAAGGGTCGTTCCTTAATCTTCGCTTTCCAAATATTTTTTCAAAGTCAGTTCCCTTAATTTTATATTGTCCATCATCATACACTTCTATCATTTTTCTGAAAGCATCTAAATAAACGGGTTTGCCATAAGATGCCAGCGCCATTACTTTATATTCATCTGATGAATGCAAAAAACCAAGATGCGTGGTTACAGCTTCATACAACAAACCAAGCGAATGCGGCATATTAACCTGTGACAATAATTTTAAATCATTGCCTTTGCCCAAATAATAACTGGTAGTTGCTTTTTCACCTCTGCCATCAAGCACCATAACCGCCGCTCTGTTGTATGGTGATGGTAAAAATGCACTCGCTGCATGCGCAATATGATGATCAACAAAATGCCATTTATTTATTTCTGTTTCTGCACCGGCAAATCTTTTTTGCAGATGATGCGGATAACCATCTGCAAGCTGACCGGGCGCATTTACAATAAAAGATAAAAACAATGGATCCCATTCAGAATTCCATTCTTTTGATTTTGTGCTTAACTGAGGCTGCAATGGAAGACTAATCTCCGGATTGCCCGCATGTTCTCCTAGTAGCAGGTAAGGATTGAATGAGTAGGCAATGTTGTCAACATCATTCAAGTGTATTCCTGCAACCTGCAAACAATAATCAATTGCATGAAAGGGCAATTCATATGTTGAAAAAGGTACCGGGCGTTTGCCATGTTTAATATGTGTGAATCTCTCTTCTTCTGCGGCAGCTAACAATCTTCCATCTTTTATGATGCATGCAGATGAATCATGAAACGCTGCATTAATTCCTAATGTGTACATAGATTAGCTTATGCATGTTTGAAATCAAATAGTAAACCGATAACTGTTGAACATTAAAAAAAAACCTTACCAGTCAGAATATCAATCCATCGAACATCAAAAAAAAATCATAACAAAAAGTTTTGTTGTGATTACTACACAACACTTGTAGAAACTTATACATACTAGATATGTATGTAATAAAAATTATAAACGCTTCTTATTAAAAGCAAGTGTTTAAAAGAAGTGGCATTGTTTTTTATCTCATTGTGTTTGCTAATCGTGAAAAAGTTCTCTGTGAAAAATAACCCTTTAAAAATTTTTACCTGGCATATACATGGCAGTTACCTGTATTATTTATCGCAGGGCAATTACAATATTTATATTCCTGTAACCGCGGATAAAAGCGAAGGTTATTATGGACGCGGTGAAACATTTCCGTTTGGAAAGAATGTAATTGAAGTTGATGCAAGCGAAGTAAAAAATATTGAGTTTGATTGTATTATTTTCCAAACCAATAAAAATTATATCATTGATCAATATGAAATTTTAAGTGAAGAACAACGTAACCTTCCACGCATTTATCTTGAACATGATCCGCCTGCTAAACATCCTACTGATACGAGGCATATAATAAATGACCCCGAAATTTTAGTAGTGCATGTAACACACTTCAATAAACTCATGTGGCAAAATGATAATTGCAACATAAAAGTTATTGACCACGGAATTACCTTACCGCAAGTAAATTATTCAGGCGAATTAGAGAAGGGAATTGTTGTAATAAATCATTTGCATCAGCGCGGAAGGAAATTGGGCGCAGATATTTTTGAAAAAGTTAGTAAAGAAGTTCCGCTTGATTTGCTGGGAATGGGTACAAAGGAATATGGCGGATTAGGTGAAGTGTTACATCCGCAGTTACCATCTTTTATAAGTAAGTACAGATTTTTTTTCAATCCGATAAGATATACAAGTTTAGGTCTCGCAGTTTTAGAATCAATGATGATAGGAATTCCTTTCGTTGGTCTTGCAACAACAGAATACGTAACTGTTGTTAAGAATGAATATTCCGGTTACATACACACTGATGTAGATTATCTTATTGAAAGAATGAAAGCACTTTTAGCTGATAAAAGTCTTGCTGTAAAACTTGGTGCGCAAGGTAAAAAAATTGCAGAGGAACGATTCAACATACAACGCTTTACAAAAGAATGGAAAGAAACATTCGAACAAGTTATTAATCAAAAAAAACAACCCCATGAAAAATCGAATAGCATTTATTAGTGAACATGCGTCGCCATTAGCTACTTTGGGTGGCATTGATAACGGCGGACAAAATGTTTACGTTGCTGAGTTAAGCACTGAGCTTGCACGAAAAGGTTACCTGGTTGATGTTTACACAAGAAAAGATGATGAGAACATTAATGAAATTGTGAACTGGCAACCTGGCGTAAGAGTCATCAATATAAAAGCTGGCCCCGAAGTTTTTGTTGAAAAAGAAAAGCTGCTTTGCCACATGAATGAATTTTCGCAAAACATGCTTCACTTTATCAAAACAA
>JAICKT010000474.1 GCA_025927795.1 Parafilimonas sp.
AACAGCCATACACAACGGGCTTGCTATAAATAAGTTTTACGAAGCATCCTTAAAAAAATATACAGTTAACCCTTTTGAATTAATCATTATTGACAATGCTTCTAAAGATGGCAGTGCTGAATTTTTTGAGAATGCCGGCTATACAGTTGTGCGCAATCAGCAGAACTATTCTTATCCATATTGTCAAAACCAGGGAATTAAAATTGCCAAAGGAGAATATCTTTTCTTTTTAAATAATGATATTGTTGTTGGCCCACGCTGGGATGAATTACTGATTAAAGTTGCATTGCAAAATAATGTTGATATTCTTTCGGCATGTGATAACGGAAATGTAGGCGATGCGATAATTTCAAAACATATGCGCAGAAAATGGAAGCGTATTAAATATAGCATTATGCAATTGGGTATTCATCAATTGTCTTTAAAACTGATGATGAAATTAATGTATGGCAATTGGGAAAAATTTTGCGAGAAACGTTATGCAGATTTTGATCATGAAATTATTACCGGCATTATTGGCGACAATGTAATGATGACGAAACGAGGTGTTGAAATTGCCGGCTTGTGGGACGAAAGAATTCAATCCGCAGACTTCGATTTGTTTATGCGTGTGCAGCAAAAAATTGAACAGGGCGCTGATATAAAACCCTGCAGCATTTCGCTGGGTGTTTATATTCATCATTTTTCAAGAATGACAGTTAAGTATGCTGCTAAACCTGCACCATTTGCTGATGAAAAAAATTTGATTGATTTAAAGGATAAATGGAGCGCTGAAGAATTGATAAAGTATAATCC
This sequence comes from Parafilimonas sp., assembly GCA_025927795.1. Lineage (GTDB taxonomy): Bacteria > Bacteroidota > Bacteroidia > Chitinophagales > Chitinophagaceae > Parafilimonas. Next base: position 796 of record JAICKT010000474.1, read on the forward strand.
TGATAAAGTGTAACATTTCGGTTACGAATTTTTATTCTTCAATTTTGCTTTCATTAATTTATCAAGTGATGCTTTTACTTCCATTGGCTCAATTTCATTTATGCAATGACAATCATCCGGTGTAAGTCTGCAGTCTTCACAAAATCTATCGAGTACAAAAACTTCTACTTTATGGCCAACGGGTTTCCATCTTTCCGGATGCTTTGGTTTTAACGGCGGAAACAAAGCCAGCACATTTATATTTAGTGCTGCACCTAAATGAACAGGTCCGGTACTATTTGCAATAACGCAATCAGCTTTTTGAACAAGACTCATAAATTGCGGTAACGAAATCTTACCTGTAATATCTATTATTTTATCGCCGGCATTTTTAAATATTGGCTCTAAAAATATTCTTTCATTTTCGGTGCCGGAAAGAATAATGTTGTAATAATTTGTATCTAACGATTTTATTAATGAGAGAAAGTGATCAATGCTCCATTCACGCGCATTGCCCTTTGATTTTGGATGAATGATAACATTGTATTTATCTTTTTGAAGAATGTATTCATACTGTGGCAATAAAGGTTCAACTTTTGTTAATCCATACCAATCACTGATTTCGCTTAACGGATAAACCTTATTAATGCCAAAAGCTTTTAAGAGTTTTATATTTAATTGTGCTTCATGCAAACCAGATTTTGTGCGGCTTAAACGCACCAGCCTGTTGCAGGTAAACCAGTGATATAACCGGCTGCTTGTTCCAATGCGCAAAGGAATTTTTAATTCTTTCGCACGTTTTGCTAATTGCTTTGAAGTTTTAACATGCAAAATCACTTCAGGCTTTTTACCACAAACGGTTATATCTTTTGTAAGAAAATCATCAACATAAATTAAATCGTCAATGTATTCGCATGCATCTGCCAAAGCTTTTGTGTAAGGGCTGCCTAAAATAGCAACCTTAATGTTGGGAAATTTGTCTTTTAATTTTTTTGCGATAGGTAATATTAATAGTACATCACCTATTCCATCAGGTCGGGTTAAGATAATGTTTGCCGGAGAACGTTTCATAAATAATTAATAGGATGTTGCATTTCAACAAACACATCAGTTCTTCAATACTTTAAAATTTCGAAAAGTAAACAATCGTTTGCCGGTCAATTTTTCATACCAGTATAAAAAGAAATCTTTTGCTGCAAATTTTTTTTGTTTAATGTTAAGTTCAATATTCCAGTTCTGTTTTTCAATACGTGCAAGCATTGGTTGCGGATGCGTGCCTTTAAATTTCTGCAAAGAATCAAACTCGGAATAATCAAATACATCTTTGCTTTCAAGCTTTGGCAATGCTTCGCTATTTTCCTGCCAAAAACTGATAGAGTTTTTTATTTTCTGTTGCATCAGTTTAGGATTTTTTACCCACCCATAGTGATATACATAAGCATTCACCGGTTTTACATTCAGCTTTTTTCCATCTCTGCGAAAGCCCTGTGCATCGCGATAAGCGCTAATAGTTTTATCATTCTTGATTAAACGCACTTCTTTGTTATACCATTTTCTACTGTCGCCAACATAATCATAACTGCCGTAAAAATGCAGGTAATTAAATACGAGTCCATCAACACGTTTATCATCTTTATAAAGTGCTGCTGTTTTTAAAATTTCGGCATGATATTTTTCATGTACTGCTTCATCTGCCTGTATATAAAATGCCCAATTACTATCATCACTTATTAATGCAAAAGCTTTGTCTGTTTCAACAGCTAAAATTTTTCCGCCTTTGTTTACAGATTTATCCCAAACCGAATGATGGATTTTTATTTTGTTGGATGGAATTGATTTAATTAGCGCTTCTGTTTCATCCTCACTATCTCCAACCAACACTATCATTTCATCAACCATTGGCAAAATTGAATTAATGGCTTCCACAACAGGGTAATCATTCATTACAGCATTCTTAATAATTGTAAAGCCGGAAATTTTCATACACTTAAATTAACAGCATCAAAAGTAGTTGTTAAAAAATATATGCCTCCTTATTCAAAATGTACATTTGTGTTTTACAATAGCACTATCAATAAATTCCTCAGTACTAATCTATAAATCTTCAAGAGAATTTAACACGAACAAATTTTCTTTGTATAAAGACTATTTGTTATTAAAAAAAAGAAGCTCTTTCAGGAATTTTTTTTACTGTTTAAAAATGTTTTATAAGTTAAGATGATTAGAGGTTATTTTAAAAAGTTATCATCTTATTTTTACACTTGCAATGACAAATTTTATTCCCATCTTCCCTCTCGAAATTATTGTTTATCCAAACGAGAAACTGAACCTGCATATTTTTGAAGACAGGTATAAACAATTGATAAGTGA
>JAICKT010000233.1 GCA_025927795.1 Parafilimonas sp.
TAAAGCTTCATTAGCATTATTAGGTTTTGCACCCTGCTGTCCTTGCCCGTATTGATATTGAAAATCTGTGAAATCAATGGCTTTATCAAATGAAAGGTTGGTATTATATTCAATAGTTGCAGATCCTTTCTTGCCTGATTTTGTAGTAATTAATATAACACCGTTAGAAGCACGCGCACCATATAAGGCAGATGCAGCCTGACCTTTTAAAACTGTCATCGTTTCAATATCATCAGGATTAATATTTCCTATACCATCGCCGGCATCTGCGCCACCCCATTCACCAGCACTTCCTCTGTTTGAGTTATCGATAGGTACACCATTTATAACAAACAATGGAGAGCCCCCGGAATTCATACTTCCAAATCCCCGCAATAATATTCTTGCGGTGCCCCCGGGTCCACCACTTGTACCATGTACAGTTAAGCCAGACACTTGACCAGAAAGTGATAAGGCAACGTTGGTTTCTCTTGCTTTATTCAATTGGTCGCCGTTTACCGTAGTTACCGAATAACCTAATTTTCTTTCTTCCCGTTTAATACCCAGCGCAGTAACAACTACATCGCTTATTGTGTTAGTAGATGATTGAAGTGTTATATCAACATTACTTTCACCCGAACTTATTGTTACTGTTTGGGTGTTGTAACCAACATAACTTACAACCAGGTCCACATTACGTGATGGAACATTTGACAATGTAAAGCTTCCATCTGCAGCAGTAACAGCTGAAATTTTGGTTCCTTTTACTGTTATAGTTGCAGCTACCAATGGCTGATTAGTTGAATCTTTAACTACACCGGTTAAAATTCTTGTTTGTGCAAACGTATTAGAGCATACAAAAAACAATAGAAATAAAATCCATAATTGCGGAGGTGGATACTTTCTCATGAATTTGAGTTTTGTTTAAAAGATTAATGATAATAGTAATAAATAATTGTTATGTTATATAGATTATTTTTTGCAGGAATTTGATGCATAACAGTCTGGATTTATTCTCGTGGGCACGTGTCTGCTGCAACTAGTGTTATTTATATAATAGGCAATATATGTTTTTTTAGTTTATTAGCTTGGAAGACGTGCAAATGTTATTAAATAATTGCTTGTTGTTTCAAAGTTTATGAAGTGGATATTTTGTATTACTAAAAAATTACTGAAGCTGGAAGTATGTTTGTAATTACAGAAATATTTGGATATTGAGTTTGATTTTTCATAACTTTAATAAGCAAAATTCTAACAGCTATAATTAAGAATTCCTTCGCCTCGATTTAATTTTCGTCAAGCTTCTTTTTATTAATAATTAAATTTTTTTTTATGAATTACGATTACACGCAAACCGATTTTTCAAAAGGTATTTTAAGTGGTTTGTTTGCAGGGTTAATAGCCGCCATTGCAAACACTGTTTTTGTTCTTGTGTACAGGAGCATGACGTCGTTTTACGAATTCATTGGTTTAGATATAACCGTTATTGTTTTCGGCTCAGTTTTGCAATTAATTGCTTGCGGGCTTGTGTTCTATTTTTTTGTGCATTATCTTAAAAGAGGAATTATCACTTACAGAATTATTGTTCTTATTATAACCGCATTGATTTTTGTGATGGGCATTATGGTTCGCCGTTCTGTAATGGGTGAAGTTCCTAATGATTTTATTGCTTTAGTAGTAGGAACCCAGATAATTATTGGTTGCCTTGCTGCTTTATTTATTCCATACTTGTTCACGCATGATAAAATCATCAGCTAAATAACACTTCAACAATATACAAGTTGAATTATATTGCAGGAATGACGAATTATAGTTTTAATTCGCCCCAGCCATTTCTATATTCTCTTTTTACAAATTGGTTAGCAGGCTCAAAGTTTGTTATGCGCATATTTTCTCCATCCCATTTATAAGCGAAATATCTGCCGGGCGTTTCAACTTCTTCCATTTCTCCGTAAACAGGATCTTTTCTTTTTACTGTTTTGCGAATATTAAAACTGCGCAATAATAAATTGCCCATTAAAACTGTTTCAGTAAGCGGGCCCGCATATCCCTCAAAAGGTGAATCAACTTCCATGTTTCCATAACCTGCAATACATGCATCAACCCATTGCCACCAATGACCATCCATGCCACCTTCAACCCGTGGATATTTTTGCGGAATGTTTACATCTTTATTTAATTTGAGTGGTAACAATCTCGGATGACTTCCACCCCAACCACAGGAAACTTTTCCCTTTGTTCCGATAAATAAACTGCCACCTTCAAAATCATTTTCTTCAGGTACATCAGCCAAGGCTTCATTCATATTTACATCCTCATCTAATTCATCAGGACGGTCAGGTACGATACCACCATCCATCCAATATAATTTCAAATCACGTCCATCTTTTAATTTGAATTTATATCGAAGAATACTTGACGGCGGAATGCTTTCCGGATAATCCGCTTCCTTAAAAATGCCTGAATAAACTGTTGTTGCACTGCAGGTAACTTCTGTGGGATAACCAAGCTGCAATAATTTGAATGAAGGACCTATAATATGGCAAGCCATATCACCCAAAGCACCTGTACCAAAACGCCACCAGCCGCGCCAGTTAAACGGAACAAGGTTATCAAAATAATCTGTGTATTGTGCAGTACCCAACCATAAATCCCATTTCAATTCTTTTGGAACAGCCGGATGTACAGTAGGCCAGGGAATTCCTTGCGGCCATACAGGTCTGTTTGTCCAGTTATAAACTGAATGTATATCACCAATCAATCCAGCTTCAAACCATTCACGCATGGTGCGCATGCCATCGCATGATGCGCCCTGGTCACCCATTTGTGTTACCACTTTATATTTTGATGCAGCCTGTGTAAGAATGCGGGCTTCATATATATCATGCGTTAAGGGTTTTTGAAGATATAAATGTTTCTTTAGCTGCATAGCACTTAACCCAACAATAGCATGATTATGATCCGGAATAGCAACAGTAACTGCATCAAAATTTTTACTTTCCTTTTCAAACATTTCACGCCAGTCATAATAAAATTTTGCCTGCGGAAATTCTTTGCGTCGCGGAGCAGCCATGCGATCATCTACATCACATAAAAAGGCAACCACTGCATTTTTTTTAGGTGCGGTTGCGTAATGATGGATATCATTTTCCGCTTCGCCACCACAACCTACTGCAGCAATATAAAGTTTATCACTCGGCGCTACATAACCCTTACCCAACACATGACGTGGTACAATATAAAATCCTGCTGTAGCGAGTGCTGTATTCTTTAAAAAATCTTTCCGACTTATGTTTTTTTCTGATGCTAATTGTTCTTTATCATTTTCCATAATGGCAAGTTTATTAGAATGAGGAGTTATGAATTACTAATATGATAATGATTTTGAAAGATAAAAGTGCTATAATATTCCTTTAGAAAAATTTAGAGGGTTTTAATCCTAACATTTCTAAACCATATTTTACCATTTTCTGTTCCTTGTAATGCAATGTGGCCTTTACGAAATGTACCAAAGCCAGGCATGTCTTTAAACTTAACAGCGGCAATCAAATCTTTCCAATGTTGGTTCCATATATAAGCATCCACAACTTTGTGTCCATCTTCAAAAAGTTGCAAATGACCATGATCTGCTTTTATTTCATATTCATACCAATGACCTGATGGACCAACATATTCTGAATCGACTGGATACAGATCATACAACGTTCCCATGCGATTCATTTTAGATAAATGATCTGGTCCGCAAACCACGTCATCTATCTGCATTTCCGGTCCTGTTTCCCAGGTGTTTTGATATTTTGAATCTTCATGAACATAAAACATAACGCCACTGTTTGCACAAGTGTCTGTTTTAAACTCCAGTTTCAAATCAAAATTTTCAAACTCTTTATCAGTAATAAGGTCAGTATTATTTGCACTTTTATCGTTTTCATTTATAAAAATAGCTTTGTCTTTAACTTGCCACCCGTTGCCCGGCGTTTTTTGCAAATAAGAATGCCATCCGGTTAAGTGTTTTCCATTAAATAATAACTTCCAGCCTTCCTGTTTTTCTTTTTCAGTAAGCATATTTTCTTGTGCAACTGCAATGTTTAAACTTAAACAACTAATTAAAACAATGATAGATGAGGAACCTAATTTTTTATTCATGTGGCAATATTTTTATTCAGTAAATGCTTAAAGCCTGTTGAAAATTTATGTAGCAAGGAGCAACTAAGTTAATAAATGATTTGAATGAAATTATTATCAATTGGGTTTTGTAACTGTCTAAGCTTATGAAAATATTTACCGATTTGCTCAAGGGTATGGTTTGCATTTTTTGAAATTCATACATAAAAAATCCAACGGGGTTAAAAATGCTTTTACATAAGTGCGGTTTTAAAAGGCAATATAACTGAAAACAAAAACCTTTTAAAAGCAATAGTAAAAAATAATAGAGCGTTTAACACAGGATTAAAGAAATAGAATGATAGTTGTAATTTTACATTTATGTATTTCAACTGGAATGATAGTGTGAACCTGTTTTCGAAGCTAACCTTTCGCCGCAGTTTTAATGCTGCCAAAGTAATGGCAAGTTATCAGTTAACTAAATTATTTAAGAAGCCGCTGCAATGGGGTTATCCAATTTCAATTTCTTTTGAACCTACAACCTCGTGTAATCTTCGTTGCCCTGAATGTCCAAGCGGATTAAGAGAATTTACCCGACCAACAGGCATGCTAAAGAAAGATTTTTTTAAAGAAACGATTGATGATATTTATAAAGAACTGCTTTATTTAATTTTTTATTTTCAGGGCGAGCCATTTTTAAATCCTGATTTTTTAGAGATGGTAAAATATGCGCATGACAAAGGCATTTATACTGCTACATCAACCAACGCGCATTACCTCACAGACGAGAAAGCAAAGCGCACAGTAGAAAGTGGCTTGGATCGTTTAATAATTTCTATTGATGGTACAACACAAGATGTTTACAAACAATATCGCAGAGGTGGTAATCTCGAAAAAGTTTTGCAGGGTGCCCGCAATATTATAAAATGGAAGAAAGAATTAAAGAGCAAAACGCCATTTGTATTTTTTCAATTTCTTGTTGTAAAACCAAATGAACACCAAATTGAAGATGTAAAAAAACTGGCAAAAGAAATTGGTGTTGACCAGGTACGTTTTAAAACCGCGCAAGTTTATGACTATGAAAATGATCCAAATAATCTTATTCCGTCTTTAGATAAATATAGCCGTTATTCAAAAGATAAAAATGGTAACAGGCGCATTAAAAGTGGCTTAAAAAATCACTGCTGGAAACTTTGGCACGCAAATGTTATTACTTGGGATGGTTTGGTTGTGCCTTGTTGTTTTGATAAAGATGCAATGCACCGTCTTGGTAATTTGCGCATGCAATCTTTTAAAAATGTTTGGCACAATGAGAACTACAAGCAGTTTCGCAGCGAGTTAATGAAGAGCAGAAAAAATATAGATATATGTGCTAATTGTAGCGAAGGCTTGACAGTTTGGGAAAACTAATTTCTTGATTATTTAACTGAAAGTCTCTAACATGAAAAAGCATTTTGCAAGTTTATCTTTTCTGTGCATTTTATTCATCAATTCATTTGCACAAGATTCTGCTGCAACAACAGCAGTAACTTCTTCCGCAGATCAATCTTTTTCACCTAAAGATGTTTATAAAATAAGCTGGAAAGCAGATGCACCTGTTACAGGAGCGGGATTAGGATTAAGTGTGCTTGGTTTAAGTCTGATACAAAATAAGGATGATCTTACAGATGAACAGGCTATGGCAAAAAGCAGAAATGATGTACCGGCATTCGACAGAGGCAATGCGGGTTTTTATTCTCCAAAAGATAACGATGCAAGCTACATTCCTTTTTTCACAGGCTTTGCTATGCCATTGGTTATGGTTGTTGCTGATAAAACAGAAAGGCAACAAGCCGGAAAGATAATTGTAATGTACACGGAATCCTTAGCCATCACATCAACTTTATATACCATAACTGCGGGTAGTGTTAACCGAAGCAGACCATTGGTATATCCAGATAAAAATGGTAATTACAGAGCAGATTTAACTAAACGTGAGAGTAAGAATTCTCAACGTTCATTTTATGCCGGGCATACTGCGGCTACAGCTTCTGCAAGTTTTTTTGCTGCAAAGGTTTTCAGCGATTTAAATCCCGATTCTAAATTTAAACCTGTAATATGGGTTATTGCAGCAGCTTTACCTGCAGTAACAGCTTACTATAGGTATGAGGCTGGCGAGCATTTTTTAAGTGATAATATTTTAGGTTATGCAATAGGTGCTGGTGTCGGTATATTGGTTCCGCAATTTCATAAAACACATAAAAATTTTCAGCGCGTAAGTTTTGCACCAGCAATTGGGCAAGGGTATAAAGGTTTTCAATTAGCTTATACCTTTAAATAAAAAACTCATTGCTAAAAGCTAACTTTCATCACCAGTTAAAAATAGTTTTTACTTCAAGATCAGGATGAATACTTATCGCAACAGGACATGTATGTGCTGTATTTTCTAAAATTTGTTTTTGTTTGTCATCAATTTTTAAAGACGAAGGGAAATCGAAGATCACCTCAACTTTTGCAACACGTCTCGGGTCTGCCTTCATAATTTTTTGAACGCTGATTTTTGTATCCGTCAAATCAACGTTCATATTTCTTGCTTTAATTCCCATAGTAGTTATCATACATGTTCCTAAAGAAGTTGCGAGCAAATCTGTAGGCGAAAATCGCTCTCCTTTTCCCTGGTTATCTGTTGGTGCATCTGTTTCAATTATAATGCTGCTTTGTAAATGTTTTGCTTCTGTTCTTAATGCACCTTTATAAATTATTTCTGAAGTCATTCAACAATATTTATTATAAATTTACGATTATCAAATTACAATATGCGCAGTAAGATTTATTTGATTTTAATTGGAATAGCCTTGTATGCATCAGCATTTGCACAACAAACAAAACCGTCTGAAAATATTA
>JAICKT010000058.1 GCA_025927795.1 Parafilimonas sp.
CACATATAAAGAGATACTGGCATTAACAGCACAACAAACTTTATCGAAAAAAAATATCGATGTATTTACAAATGCAGTTCGTGAAAGAATCAAGCCTTACAATATTGCAGGCTTGTTAGAGCCGTCTTCAAAAAATATGTATCACCATACTATAGCAGAATTGTGATTATATATTGAATCATCTTCTTTTCAGGCCCTTTATTTTGCTGCTTTATTTTTTTGTATTTGCCGTTTCAAAGCATTTCTAAAATTATCCGTTGAAACTTTACGCGTGTTATACTGCTGCATGTATGTTTTGTGTTGTTCAAAAGGATAAGCTGTTTTTCCTGTGTAAGGATATGAAGGCATGTTATGAAAAGGCAATGGTGCCACAGTTTGTCCATAAGCTGTATTCAAATCGCCATCTTTTACCCAGCCTTCACTGTAAATAAGGAAATCCCGTTTCCATCCTTTTTGTAACGATGGCAAACCGGAAGCATCAAAATCAATACTTATTTCATCGCCGCCATCTGCAATTATATATTCATCATCTGCCTGCTGCAACAATGGCAATACATCTCCATAACGTGTGTAATCTCCTGTAAGGTCTCTCCATTTTTGTCCCTGTGATACATTGTAGTAATCGAACCAATGGGGACCATAAGGTCCACCTTTTGTGTACATGGCCGAATAACCTCTGTATGCAAGATTTGCATTTGTCATAGTAAGATTATGCATTTCTACAGGTGCTTTTGATAAACGGTTTGAAAAAAATATTTCATCCCAATACACCTGCATATTTGTTTGAATTCTTATGCGCCTGTCGTTCTTTGTAAGAAATTTATTTGAAAGATTTACTATTACCATTTTATCCTTTCCCATAGGAAAACCAATGTTTGGAATCACTGTTTTCCAATTTCCATTTTTATCTATTACCTGTAACGAAGGTGGTTGCTGTTTGTATTTGTCAGACTGTGCTATAGAGGTATTGATGCTTGCATCAGCAGGAAATGTCCATCCTCTTAAAAAAAGATAAAGGCTATCACTAACAGCTTTATCACCCAAATCTAAAATTAAATCATGGTCTTCTGCAAGTCCCTGGTATTTGCCTAAATTAAAATTGGATATGTATTGAAAATCGTATGCTTTTATTTTATCCAGCACATTATCATCATTACCATCAACAGCAGTAACCGGATAATATTTGTTTGCTGTTGCGTATATTTTTTCACCAGGATATGGTGGAGCCACAAAACGTTCATCAGCAAAAACATTAACACTATCAGGATGGTCTATAGCAATGAGTTCGGCTTTATCAAAATAAACAGCTTCCCATAATTCTTCGGTTATTTTAATTGAGTATTTATTATCCTTTGGTTGCAAGCTTTCACCCGGTATAAGCAAGTACTCTTTTGAAGGATCAGGAAATGCATAAGTAGTATCAGTTCCATTTATGGCTAAAGGCATGCCGAGTGCGCTTCGCCACATCATGTCTTTTATAAATTCATATTTTTTACCATTCCACGCAAACAAAAACGGGCAAGAGCCTTTGAGCATTTGTTCCTCTATTATTCTTTCGCTGGCAGATGGATCCCTGATGTATTGCGGGGTGCCGTTTGGCCATATTATCCGTACTGCATCAAGTGAAGTACGTGTGCCTACACCAAAAGTTGTAATAGATCTTTTAATTGTTTTAACCTGGTATAAATTTCCAGCTTTCAACTCTACCTGTGCACCAATACCCAGCCTGTTATTTTTATTATTGCCATAAGAAAGACCGGTTAATTGCACCTGCATATAATAGTTCAAATTGCCAATATCATTTCTTATTAATTGAACACCTCCGGGACCTGCTAAAAAAATATCATCATCTCCATCTGCGTTAAAATCTGCAATAGCAATATTTGTAGCCTGAACAGATGTTTGCGGTAATAAATTTGAAACATCGCTAAAACCTTTCGTGCTGTCGTTGTGAAATAATTTTACGCCGTTTGAAGAGCCATTGGTTATTCCAACAACAATCAAGTCCATGCGGCCATCATTGTCATAATCAAAAAATGCTGCATCATAAACTTTCACGTTTCGCAGGGCATTGGTAATTTTTTTTGATGAAGGATCAACACTAAAATGATTGCCATTAATATTCTTCAGCAAATAATTCTGTTCAGAGCTTCCGGCGATAAACAAATCGGGCATGCCATCATTATTGTAATCGGCAAAAGCAACAGTTTTGCCATTATACTTTATATTTTTAAGCCCTGCTGAATAAGTAACATTTGTAAACTTTGAATGGCGGTTATTATTCAGCAGGGTTGTACTTTTTGTATCACTTGCCGCAATTATATCCAGGTCACCATCCTGATCGTAATCGCTAAAATCCATATTATTTGAACCGGCGATGGCAAGACCCATAGCATTTGCCTGTTCTGTAAAAGTGCCGTTGCTATTGTTGCGAAAAAATTTGTTTCCACTTGTACTTGATGCATATAAATCAAGATCGCCGTCCTGGTCAAAATCAGCAAACAGCATCTTTTGCACGTTTACAGGAATGCTTAACCCAATATTATTTTTTTGATACATAAAACTACCATCTCCATTATTCTTATACAGCAGAATTCCTTTTGTTGTTGCTATAAAAAGATCCGGGTAGCCATCATTATCATAATCAATGAATGCTGCGTCCTGATCGCCCGGAACATGATCCATTCCACCGGAAACGGCAACCTCCTGGAAACTACCAATCTTGCTCGATAATAAATGGCATTTTTGTTTTCCGGCTATTATGCTGCTGGTATATAAAAACATTTCGCCTGCATCAGTATAATCAGTCACAGCAATTACTGCGTGGGTCGCTTTGTTCGAATTTTGAAATTCCAACCCGATGGCTTTTGTAGCATCCACAAATTTTTCATTTGTAAAATATGCCTTTCGTGTATTTATGCCTTTGTTTCGAATTTCACCAGTGGCAAATTCTGCATAGCCAACAGGTAACTTCGGTCCTTCAAGTGCGGCCAGCGCCTCTACATACACACCGGTCAATTCAAATAAATTATGAAAACGGTCTGAATAAATCTTAGCTTTTGAAAAGTCATTGCTGCGAAGTGATTGAACAAGCTGGTTGTAAGACGCACTTAGTGCAGGAGAAAAAGCAGGAGCAATTTTCTTAACTGACTGTAAATAAAAAATTGCTGAATCTGCTTTGTTACTACGGACAAGTGCCTCAGCTAAACTTAAACGAAGTACAATATTTGAAGGTGCAATAGAAAGTGCTTTTAGTAAATAATTTTTTTGAAGAGAATAATTCTCCGTGGCATCAAGGCTTGCTAATGTATAGTAAGCAAAAACGCTTTTACGATTTCTTTTAAGGATTTCATTTAACTGGGTAATTGCTTTTTGATTTTCTTTTTTTCGAATATAAGCTGTTGCCAAAATCGCTCTTACTTCAGTATTATTCGCGTTTAATTTTAATCCGCCCAGGGCTGTGCTTTCAGCTTTAGAATAATTTTTTTCTGATAAATACAAAAGAGCAAGATCTCTGTAATTTAAAATTTGTTCGGGATCTGTTTTTATGGCTTTTACAAATGCAATTTCTGCTTCATCAATTTGGTTGTTTTTCAAATATTGGTATGCAAGCATTCGTAGAGGTACTTTGTTGTTTTGCGGAAATACATCGGTACAGATAAACACCAGAACAATACTTATGGCTAATATTTTCCAAAAAATATCTGAGATGAAAAAATTAAATTTTAGAATTGATAACCTAAATAATTTATGCATTGCAATAGTTTAATTTATTCAATGTGTACGACAAGCAGAGCGTTACAATATTAAGTTTTCGTTAGAAAAACTTAAAGATAATGCCAGGTAATTTGTAATTATTTAACCACTTATTTTTTAGTGCTACTTTTTAGCACTCAATGTATTTTTAAAGTTATCTGTGTTAATCAGCCTTGTATTATACTGTTGCTGATATTGTTTATGTTTTACATCTGAAGGATAAATTACATTGCTACGATAAGGATAAGAAGGCATATTATGAAAAGGCAGTGGTGTTACGGTTTGTCCGTAAGCCGTATTCAAGTCTCCGTCTTTAACCCAGCCTTCGCTATAAATAATAAAATCACGTTTCCAGCCTTTTTGTAATGCAGGCAAATGTTGCGCATCAAAATCTATGGTTATCTCATCACCACCATCTGCAATAATATATTCATCATCTGCCTGCTGCAATAATGGTAATACGTTTCCATAGCGCGTATAATAACCTGTAAGGTCTCTCCATTTTTGCCCGTTGCTTACGTTATAATAATCAAACCAGTGCGGACCAAAAGGTCCGCCTTTTCTATAAGAAGCTGAATAACCTCTGTAAGCAAGACTGGCATTTACCATTGTAAGATTATGCTTATTCACAGGTGCTTTTATAAGGTTGTTTGCAAAAAATATTTCATCCCAATAAATCTGCATGTTGGTTTGTATTCTAATGTGCCTGTCGTTCTTTGTAAGAAATTTATTTGAAAGATTTACTATTACCATTTTATCTTTTCCCATCGGGAATCCAATATTATTAATTACTGTTTGCCATTCACCTTTTTTATTCATCACCTGCAGCGAAGGCGGCATTTGTTTGTATTTGTCAGACTGTGCTATAGATGTATTAATGCTCGCATCTGCCGGAAAAGTCCATCCTCTTAAAAATAAATAAAGGCTATCGCTTTCAGCTTTATTGCCTAAGTCTAAAACCAAATCATGGTCTTCTGCAAGCCCCTGATATTTTCCTAAATTAAAATTAGAGATGTATTGAAAATCGTAAGATTGAATTTTAGAAAGCACATCGTTTCCGTTTCCATCAACAGCAGTAACCGGATAATATTTATTTGCTGTTGCATATATTTTTTCACCCGGATAAGGTGGTGCTACAAAACGTTCATCGGTATATACATTTATAGAGTCAGGATGATCTACTGCTACTAATGCTGCTTTATCAAAATAAACAGCTTCCCATAATTCTTCTGTTATCTTAATGGTGTACTTTCCATTTTTTGGCTGCAATTTTTCGCCGGGTATAAGCAGGTATTCTTTAGAAGGACCACTAAAAGCATAAGTAGTATCGTTACCATGTATGGCCAATGGCATGCCTAAAGCACTCCTCCACATCATATCTTTTAAAAATTCAAACTGTCTGCCATTCCATGTAAATAAAAACGGGCAGGAGCCTTTTAATTTTTCTTCTTCAATTAATTTTTGTCTTCTGGAAGGATCGCTGATAAATTGTGGTGTGCCGTTTGGCCAAATAACACGTACAGCATCGAGCGAATCGCGCATGCCTACACCAAAATTCGTTAAAGACCTTCTTACTGTTTTAAGTTGATATAAATCGCCAGACTTTAATTCAACCTGTGCCCCGATGCCAAGTTTATTGTTTTTATTATTACCATAAGAAAGGCCGTTAAGTTGTACCTGCAAGTTGTGATGTAAACTTCCCCCATCATTTCTTATAAAGTAAATACCATGGGGCCCGGTGAGAAATATGTCATCATCTCCATCTAAATTAAAATCAGCTATCGCTATATGATTTGCTTGCGTTAATGTTGCAGGAAGCATGCTTGAAACATCACTAAATCCTTTCGTTGTATCGTTATGAAATAGTTGTACGCCTTTTGTATTTCCGTTTGCACTTACACCTGCAACTAAAATATCTTCGTGTCCATCATTATCAAAATCAATAAAAGCTGCATCATATACGTTTATATCTTTTAATGAATTCGAAAACAGTTTAGATGCAGGATCAACAGCATACCCGTGATTGCCTTCATTTTTAAGTAAGAACGAATTTTTTCCACCACCTCCTGCAATAAATAAATCGGGCATGCCATCGTTGTTATAATCTCCAAAAGCAATTGCGCTGCCGTTGTATTCAGTATTTTGAAGTTTTAAAGAGTCAGTAATATTTTCAAATTTCGAATGCCGGTTATTATTAAAGAACTGAATTGAGCCATTCGTTAGTAAAGTTGCAATATCTAAATCACCATCAAAATCCCAGTCTCCAAAATCCATAGCTTTTGTTCCTATAGGGCTTGAAGTGAGATTCATCATTTTAGCTTCTTCGCTAAAAGTTCCATCATTGTTGTTGCGAAAAAATTTATTTACACCTTTGCACGCAATATATAAATCAAGGTCACCATCCTGATCAAAATCGGCAATTAAAATTTTATTGCCATCGGTAATATTATTTAATCCAATATCTTTTTTGATTCTTGAAAAAGTACCATCTCCATGATTTTTATATACAATAATGCCTTTGGTAGTAGATATAAAAAGATCCTGGTAACCGTCGTTATCATAATCAGCAAACGCAGCATCTAATTCTTCTGCTTCATGATGAATGCCCGCCGAAGATGAAACATCTCTAAAATTTCCCATATCTCTTGCAAAAAAATAATGCTTTGAAGAAGATGCTCCTGCTGTAAGGAAACTTACATATATATACATATTGCCGGTGCCGTCATCATCTGCAAGTGCTAAAACTGATTGAGTGGCATTTAAATTCGGCAGTGTTAATCCAAGGCTTGCTGATGCATCTGTAAATTTTATATCACTTAAAGAAACGTTTTTATTTATTTGATTATCTACCTGGCTAAACCGGCTATCAGTAAACTCAGAATAACCCGCCGGTAACATTGGTCTGTCTATATCGTTAAGGCTATTAGCATAATCTTTTGTAACCTCGAGCAGCTTACCAAATCTGCCGATATAATAAACAGCTTTGGGCGCCTGATTGCTTTGCAACAAGGCGGCTATTTTTTTATAAACTGTATCTGTAATTAAAGAAAATTCAGGTGTTATTTTTTTTATACTTTGTATATAAAAGAGCGAGGAATCGGCTTTTCCCTCCTTTGCAAGTAATTCGGTCAATTGCAAACGGACTATTATATTGGAAGGACTAATATCCAGCACTTTTAACAGATAAGATTTTTGATCAGTACTATCCGCATTTGCCTCAGCCAATCTTGCCAGCTTATAATAAGCAGCAGTATTTTTAGGATCAAGTTTTAATATATTCTGCAGTTCATTTATAGCATCTTCTTTACTGCCTTTTTTAATATATGTTTCAGACAAGATAAGTTTAAGATCAATGTTTTTTGGCTGAATTTTCAATCCGGTCTGCGCTTGTTTTTCTGCATCATCATAATTGGCTTCAGATAAATAAAGCAGCGATAAATCAATATAATTTAAAAGATTGTCCGGATTTATTTTAATAGCTTTTTTAAATGCTGCTTCTGCTTCATCCAATTTATTTTCCACTAAATAAGAAATAGCCATAGTTCTTGGGTCACTATTGTTTTCTGCATTTTCTGTTTTGGTTTTACAAGCCGTAGATATTATTGTTAGTAAAACAAATATTATTGCATAGCAGGGAATAAATGCAGTTTTTTTTTAGCATAGCCGGAAGACAAATTTTTAATAGCGGTGAAGATAATTAATTATCATTCTATATAGCCGTCTCCATTGTATGTTGCATTTAATATCTTTACCCGCAGATTAATACAAATTTTTGTTTTGAAATGAAGTTGAATAAAAAACTTGCCCGCACAATTGCGATTGTTTTATTTATAGGTTTACTCTTAACAACACTGTTGGCTTCACACATCGGAATATTTAATACACACAATTCTATTGATGTTGCGCAAAAAGAAACCGCTTTAAAAAAATATGGTTTTTATCTTGAACCTGTGAATAAGGAAGTAAATATAAATTTCAAACATACTTGTCCTGATGTTGATCCTAAACTTAACAACATAAAAATGCAGATTGCATCTATGGGCGCATCTGTTTCTGTTTGTGATTATGATAATGATGGCTGGAATGATATTTATTTTACAAATAGCGGCACTGGAAGTATGAATGCTTTATATCATAACCTGCATAACGGAAAGTTTGAAGATGTTGCAGCGCAGGCAGGCGTGGCTGATGTAAACCAAAAAGGAACCGGTGCTTCAATGGGCGCTGTATGGGGCGATTATGATAATGATGGCTATGAAGACTTGCTGTTATATAAATGGGGCAAACCTGAACTGTTTAAAAATGTAGATGGAAAAAAATTTCAGAATGTAACTGAAGGCAGCGGATTGCCTGCTTGGGTAAATTCTAATTGCGCTATCTGGTTTGATTTTGATAATGATGGATTACTTGACTTGTTCTTAGGAGGTTATTACAAAGAAAGTTTTCATCTTGATAATTTGAATACTACTAAGATAATGCCCGAAAGTTTTCGCTATGCAAATAACGGCGGCAGAAATTACCTCTTAAAAAATATAGGAAACGGTAAGTTTAAAGATGTAACTGATGAATATGGATTAACCTCAACCAAGTGGACACTTGCCGCTGCAGCGGCAGATTTAAACGGAGATGGTTATCCTGATTTATATGTTGCCAACGATTATAATGTGGATGAGCTTTATATAAATGAAGGCGGAAAAAAATTTACAGAAGTTGGCAACGAGGCAGGCATAGGGCATATTCCTAAAAGCGGTATGAATGCTTCGTTTGGTGATATAAATAACGAAGGAACATTGGGCATTTATACAACAAATATTACTGAACAGGGTATTTTAATCCAGGGTAATAATTACTGGCAGCCTAAAAGTGAAAACGGTCAAAATCTTTCATTCGTAAACCTGGCTCAAATTTCAGGTATTGAAAATGCAGGCTGGAGTTATGGCGCGCAATTCGGTGATTTAAATAATGATGGCTTTATTGATTTATATGTTGCAAACGGATTTATTTCAGCTAAAAAAAATACCTCTTACTGGTATGATTATTCTAAAGTAACAGGCGGCAACAGCACTATCATTGGTGATGCAAAAAACTGGCCTGATATGCAGGGCAAAAGCCAATCAGGTTATGAAGAAGATAAAATATGGCTGAACAACAGCGATGGAATATTTGAAGATGTGTCTGGCAAAGTTTGTCCCTATGCAGATTATGATGGAAGATCAGTTGCAATGGCTGATTTATGGAACAGAGGTGTATTAGATGTTATTGTTGCCAATCAAAATAATATACCGCTTATTTATAAAAACGATGCAGAAAGTAATAATCATTGGATAGATTTTGATTTGCATGGTACAATTTCAAATGCAGATGCCGTTGGTGCAAAAGTGGAGATACAATGGGATGGCAAAAAGCAAATGCAAATTGTTACTGGCGGCATGGGGTTTTCTTCGCAAAATCAACACAGGTTACATTTCGGAATTGGAAAAAACAATACGGTTGATGCAGTAACTATTTACTGGCCTTCAGGACATATTGATAAAATTGAAAACCCACAAATTGATAAACTGCATACTATTAAAGAAAGCAAATCAAAAATTTAATGCAAAAGGAATATCAGCTTGATAACATACCAAAAACAAATTTTTTTTCTGGTTGGATTAAAAAAAATTTTCAATATATACCGCCTGCATTTATTACGCTTATATTATTGGTTGGCCAATTTACTTATGGCATTCTTGATAATTACGTATATCTCATCGCTGCAATTGCAGCATCGTTAATTACAGAAATAATTTTGGCAAGATTAATTCTTGGCACATGGAAAAATCTTGCGAGTGCTTATATAACAGGAATAAGTGTAGGCATACTCATACGCTCTAATGTATTGTGGCCATATATTATTACGGCGATAATTTCTATCATGTCAAAATATGTGCTGCGTTATAAAGGAAGACATTTATGGAATCCTTCAAACTTTGGTGTGTCGTGGATGCTTTTTTTAAATTCGATGAATGTAGCCGGGCTTAGCATACAGTGGGGAAGCAACCTCGCTGCTATGTCTGTAATATGGATATTGGGGTTGCTGATTGTAAACAGGGCAAAGCGGCTGCATGTAACGGTAGCGTATGTAATAAGTTTTGTTATTCTCGCTTATGTACGTTGTTTAATTACCGGCGATACTTTTCTTGCAGAACTGGCGCCGCTAACCGGCCCGATGTACCAGTTATTTATTTTTTTTATGATTACAGATCCGGGAACATCGGTATCAACAAAAAAAGGAAGAATTATAGTTGTTATAATAGTTGCCCTTGTGGAATTTGTTTTGCGCCTGAATAATTTTATCTATGCACCTTTTTATGCACTGTTTCTTGTTGGACCATTAGCTAAATATATTGATTTGAGAAGAAGTAAGCCCATAACACAAGTAAAACAAGGTTAGAAAATTGTTTTTATGGAAATAAATTTTTCAAACGATTACGATTTTCGTTCTGTTATATTTATTCAATAAATTGTTGAGAAAAGTTTTACTTATACTTTTATCTTCATGCAAATGCATATTATTTCTGTAATAAAAGACAAGGTAATTGATGTATGAAACAACGGCATTTTGTTTTTATTTTGTTATAACAATTACAACTTCGTTACTATTAAACAAAAATCATTTCCGGATGAAGCTTTTTAAAACAAATAATACGGACGAAAAAATTAATTTCAGAAGCAAGTTCGCATTCTGGGTTGGTTTTTTATCTGTTTCTGCCGGGGTGGCGCTCCAGCTTCCTATGTACATTAATGCCGCCGGTATGGGTTACAAGCTTGTTGGTATGCCAATGAATACAAGTATGAGCATGGGAATGGTGCTTGTTGTAATAGGTCTCGCCGTTACATTATATAGTCTTATACCACCGAAGTCAATAAAAGAAAATCTTGATTATAATCTTAAAGTTCGCGCGCTGGATGATGCACCTATTAATAAAACACATATTGGTCTTTTATTCGTTATGGCCCTGGCTGTTACTTTAGATGTGATGAAGCCAACTATCCTGTCGTTTGTGGTGCCGGGCGTGGCAAGAGAATACGGGCTTAAATCACCTGTAAATCCAGGCGGTACTATTCCTGTTGCTTTACTTCCGTTATCAGGAATTACCGGAACAGTATTAGGTTCTTTTTTATGGGGATGGTTAGGCGATAGAATTGGGCGAAGGGCATCTATTCTTATGGCTGGCATAACATTTATTGCAACAAGCTCATGTGGTTCTATGCCCGAATTTTGGATGAACTGTGTTATGTGCCTGCTAATGGGTTATGGTGTTGGCGGCATGCTGCCTATTCTTTTTACAATTATGGCAGAAAGCATACCGGCAAGGCACAGAGGCTGGCTGATGGTATTAATCGGTGGTGATATTGCAGGCGCTTATATTATTTCAAGCGCATTGGCTTCATGGCTTGTGCCGCATTACTCATGGAGAATACTTTGGCTGATTGGTTTTCCAACAGGCTTTATGCTTATTTTCTTAAACCGCTGGATTCCCGAATCACCACGCTACTTGCTTAATCATGGAAGATTTAAAGAAGCGCAAAAAGTAATGAAGCGGTATGGTGCAGTTGCCATCAAAGAAAAAATTTTACCAATAAATATTGAAGTAAAAATTAAAGACCAGTTTAAACAATTGTTTCGTCCACCTTTTTTAGGCATTACAGCTACTGTAGCATTGCTTGCACTCGGCGCAGGTTTTGTTGAATTTGGATTTGAACTTTGGATACCTTCTAACCTGCAGCATCTCGGGTTTACAAGCGCAGATTCTTTTGCTATACTGCGCAATGCAGCACTTATTGGTTTCCCGCTTAATTTGCTGGTGGCATGGTCTTACGGAGTATGGAGCAGCAAAAAAACAATTATCCTGCTTACCTTATTAACGGCAGCATCTATGCTGGGTTTTTTGTTCACAGACGAGTCAATTGTGCAGCATAAGGTATGGCTTTATGTATTACTGGTTATTCCCATTTGGGGCATCAGTTCCGTTATATCTATTCTTTCTGCTTATGCGGCTGAAATTTATCCAACAAGAGTGCGTTCCCGCGGGAGCGGACTGGTTGCGGGTTTTAGCAAATTTGGCGGTGTGCTGGTTATTGCTCTTGTAGTGTTTGCTGTTGCTCCGCCATCTATTGCGGCAACAGCTATTGCCGGCGCCATCCCATTAATTCTTGCAGCACTTGCAATTATTTTTTTTGGAGTAGAAACAAGAAAGCGCCAGTTGGAGGAAATTACCGCAGAGCAACTCTCACATGTTTCAGTGCTTGCTGAAAATCCATTACCAACCGAATAAAAATTTTATTATCGCAAAAGGTAAATTTTGTTGCGTTATGCAGATGCATTAGAATGAAATTTTTAATTTTTATTAAAAAATAAGTGCTTTCATTCATCGTGTGCTTTTTTTTAATTTGTTTTTCAAAGTATGCAATAAGAAATAATCAGGAGAGTCAAACCTGTTATCGCCATATTGATAATTTTTTAGTTTGAAATATTCTTTCTACTTTGCCTGCTAACTAATTTGCTTGAAACAAGCCTTTGCAATATTACTTCTTAGCGTTTATCTGTTTAATATTTTCGGGTACAGGTTGTTTTTTTCGTTAGCCGAAAATTCTGCAGACAGGCAAATGATTGCTTCACTGGATAATAATAAATATGATGAAAAGGAATTGGTACAAATTAAGCTTCCATTAAACATTCCATATCTCGCTGATAACAAAAGCTATGAACGCTGCAATGGTGAAGTTGAATATAACGGCATTGAATATAATTACGTAAAGCGAATGGTATACAACGATACTTTGTATTTGTATTGCATTCCTAATCAGCAAAAAACAAAAATCAGCAACACAAAAAATTTATACGCCAAACAAAATGCTGATAATTCAACAAACAAAAAATCTGAACAATCTTTCCTGCAACAGATTAATTTTTTATTTGCATTTAATGAAAACGCGCAACTTTTTAATTTTGATGTAAATGGCACATCTTCTAGTCACACTATTACCTTTAATAACTGTACAATCTTAAAAGGCTTCACCACAAAGCATTTGCAACCACCTGATTTATCTATTTAAGTTTCATTGCTTTTTTCTTTTGTGCATTTGTGTGCAGCTATCTGCATGTATAATGCATCATCAACTTAAATAAATATTTCATGCCATATATTCCATTAGAAGAGCACTTGCCCGGCATTACCGGTTTGCTCGAATTTGATAAAGAAGCCGCTGCACCCATTCGTGAACTCACGCAAATTTTATTACGTGGAGAAAGTACTTTAACGGAAGGCGAACGTGAACTGATTGCAACAGTTGTTTCAAGTGGTAACCAATGTAAATTCTGTATGGCTGCACATACTGCCGCCGCAGATATTTTGTTGGGTGAAAATGAAACATCACAACAGGTAAAAACAAACATTTCCACTGCGCAAGTGACTGATAAAATGAAAGCGTTGTTAACGATTGCATCAATGGTTCGTGAAAATGGTAAAGCAGTAACAAAAGAAGCAATTGATAAAGCAAAAGCAGAAGGTGCAACTGAGATTGAAATTCATGACACCGTTTTAATTGCCGCTTTATTTTGTTTGTACAACCGGTACGTTGATGGACTTGCAACGGTAACGCCAACCAATCCTGAATTTTACCAGGGTTTAGGTGAACGTTTAAAAAATCATGGCTACAATCGTTTGCAACAAGGTTACGACCATTTGAAGAAAACTAAAATTGTTGTGCAATGAAGCAAGCCATTATCAATATTGAAAGCAATACAATTGTTGCAGAAACATTGTATCAATCATCATCAGCAACAAAACGCAGCCTTGCAATTGCATTTATCATTTGTTATATCAGCATCATGTTCAGCGGAATTTCTTCCATGCTGATGTCTGTGTATTTACCGGTTGCCGTTAAAGATTTATTGGGCAATGTAACCGACGAAAGAATGAATTATATAAGTGCTTATATAAATTCCATTTTCATTTTCGGTAGCATGTTTGGCGGTTTTGCCTGGGGCTTTATTTGCGATAAGATTGGTCGCTCAAAGGCAGTGATTTTTTCAACAGCATTATATGCATTGTTTACGTTGCTCACTGCATTTTCATCTTCATGGTTGCTGGTTGGTTTTTACCGTTTTGTAACAGGTTTTGGTGTTGGTGGTGTAATTCTTACAACAAATATTTTAATCGCAGAAATATGGAGTGAAAAAAGAAGAGCAATTGCATTAGGAATTGTTTCCGCAGCTATGCCCGTTGGATTTATCGTTGCAGGTGCTTTAAATAATTTAATACCTGAATGGCGTAATGCATTTCTAACTGGCATCATCCCTTTAGTCACAGCCATTATTGCAATGTTTGTTTTGGCGGAGCCAGAAAGCTGGAAGCAAATTAAAAACACAGCAGACACTGAAATAAACAGGCAAATTTTTTCAATTGATTACAGAAAAAACCTTGTTAGTGGTTCTGTTGTTTTTGGTGCAATGCTCATTGGTTTGTGGGCTGTATTTTCATGGGCACCAACATGGGTGCAAAGTATTACGGCAGATGCAAACAAAGCAAATGATTTGCGTGGTATAACAATGATGATTTTAGCATTATCAGGCTTGATGGGAAGTGTTGTTTCAGGTTGGATTGTGAACCTGATAGGCATGCGCAAAACAATGATGTTATGTTTTATTGTTTGTTTTATAATGACGGCTGTTGTTTTCAAACTAAATACATCTGTTACCAATACAACATTTATTGAAATGGGTTTACTGGCTTTCTTTTTCGGAATAAGCCAGGGCGCATTATCGGTATATATTCCATCATTGTTTCCAACAAAAGTGCGTGCTTCTGCAACAGGATTTTGCTTCAACATCGGCAGGTTATTTACAGCAACAGTTGTATTTTTTATTGGAGCTCTTGTTACATTTCTCGGCGGCTATGGCAACGCTGTTTTTATTTTTTCATTCATTTTTCTAATCGGTTTTATCACAACTTATTTAACCCCTGCCCTAAAGGCGGGAATAAATACACGATAAATTTTTATAATCAAATTCAAACTTGCTGCCTCCACAAGTTTTGCTCCCCTTTAGGGGATGGGGGTTCTTAATTATGGCACACATAAACGTACCGGAAGGTGTTCCCGGCATTCGCAGCCTCGTAATGTTTCGTCCTGAAACAGGTAAACCTTTGTATGAGTTAGCACAGGTTTTATTAAGACGCAAATCCACATTAAGCGAAGCAGAAAGAGAATTGATAGCCGCTTATGTTTCCAAAAGAAATGATACCATGTTTTGCATGATGAGTCATGCAGCAGCATCAAAAGCATTCTATGGTGATGATAAAAAAATTGTTGATGATGTATTAAAGGATATGCACCAGGCAAACATCAGCAATAAAATGAAAGCACTGTTACA
>JAICKT010000040.1 GCA_025927795.1 Parafilimonas sp.
CTGAAACAAGAGGTTTGTAATTCTCCCCTTTAGGGGATGGGGGCTTATTTACTGCATAAAAAGCATTATTAAAAAGATTGAGCAACACTCTTCCAATATCCTGCGGAACAATATTTATTTTGCCGATGCTTTCATCAAAATCTGTTTTTATTTCTGTATTGAAATTTTTATCCTTTGCACGCATGCCATGAAAACTCAAACGTAAAAATTCATCACATAAAGCATTAATATCTGTTGGCTCTTTTATGCCTTTTGTTTGCTTTGAATGCTGCAACATGCCTTTCACAATTGCATCTGCACGCTTGCCATGATGATTTATTTTTTCTTCGTTGTCTATAACATCTTTTGCAATTGACTTTGCAGCAGCATAATTTCCTTTTTCAATTTCTTCATTTAATTCAACAAGCATTTCTTTATTAACATCACTAAAATTGTTTACGAAGTTTAACGGGTTTTGAATCTCATGTGCAATGCCTGCAGTAAGTTCGCCAAGCGAAGCCATTTTTTCTGATTGTATCAGTTGTGCCTGTGTAGATTTAAGTTTTGAGTAAGCCTTTTCAATTTTTATTTTAGCTCTTCTATTATGCCGGTTGTTTCTAATTAACAATGCGGATATTATAAGTAATGCCAATATCCCTATAGTAAATATTAAAGCCT
Organism: Parafilimonas sp.; assembly: GCA_025927795.1. Classification (GTDB taxonomy): domain Bacteria; phylum Bacteroidota; class Bacteroidia; order Chitinophagales; family Chitinophagaceae; genus Parafilimonas. The sequence continues at coordinate 658 of JAICKT010000040.1, forward strand.
GCAATCTGTTTCTATATTTTTCCTGTTGCGCAATAATTTCTTGTTGCTTTAATTGAGAGCTGAATGTTGTTTCCTGGATTTGTTTTTGTTTTTCTGTATTAAAAAAACTTGTATGTAAGCTATAATTTAATTCAAGATATTTAATGGCGCTATCTTGTTTTCCCTTTAATTTATAAGCTTCATACAGATTAGTTACTGCTTCCAGTAAATTCTTTGCTTCAGATAATTCGGGCCTCCATGATTTGTTTACTATCTGGGCATAATAAATTGATGAATCTAACTGCTTCATACTTTTAAATAAGGTTGACATTCCGCTGTATATCTGTATCGAATCACGAGAATTATCAGTTTGAATTTTGGAAAGGCGCAATGCTAACCTGTAGTTTTCGAGTGAGTGAACATAATCTCCTTTTATTTGCAGTAGAGTAGCTAAAAGATAAATGGGAAACTCCCAGGGGGTGCCATTGAACAATTCATTTTGCTGAATTGATTTTTGTGCATAGATAATTGCCGAATCCGGTTCGTTTTTTAAGATATAAGTTTGAGCAGTTTCAGCAAGAAACAAAGGTGCCAGCCTATGGCCAGCGAAAATAAATACGCCTGTTACATTATTCTGTTCAGCTATCTTTTCTCCTTCAAATTCATGTAGCAATGCGTTCGTAAAGTCTTCCGCTTCACGGTAATCAGCCTGCAAGCTCAAATGCGCGGATGCAATGCCGGTATTGTCGCTCAGTTCTTTATAAATTTCCAAAGCGTTTAATCCGTAATAAATACCTTCTGTTATTTGTGCATTAGAGGAGAATAAACTTGAAAGAACAAGATTACAATCAGCTTCTCCTTTTTTAAAGTTTAGTTTCTTCGAAAGAAGAAGCCCTTCCTTTGCATAATTTATTGCATCTGAAAAATTTGAAACAGTTCTGCCAAGTTTTGCTAATGCATTTACTTGTGCTTCGTTGTTTTTGTTTTGATTGATTATTTGCCTTAAACTATCAATAGTTTTTTCCTGTGTATAACTATGCAACACCACAGCACAAAGAAGAAAAATTAAAGTTGCTCTCATCATTCTCTAAAATTAATATTGAAGTATTATTTTAAACTCACTTCCCTCACCTTCTTTCGTTTCCACTTTTATTTCGCCGCCTTTCCATTTTTATCAGCATAGGTTGTGTTTAGTTCAGTTGGTTTTAATTTTTTCCAGTTGGCTGTTGAAATGTTTTTATTTGCCCATGCTGTATTATTTCCCTGTTTAAAAATCCATCCGTCAATTGAAGCAATAAACAGTTGATCACTCGTTTTATCAAACATGAATGGTGAAATAAGCACGGCTGAATCCCGTGCCGCCGCACTAAGAGAAAATGATATCAGCAATAAGCATTGTATTAAAAATCTCATGCAGTAAACTAATTGGCAATTGAACAATAAATATACTTTCTTCAATTCATTATTGTAGGCTTAATTTCCTCCCTCCACAATCTTTATTTCGTCTTCATTCTTCATTAAACCATACAATTCATATACAAGTGCGTCTATTTTTTATCGGGTGAAGGCAATAGATTGTTTTAATTGCTCCTGTTATTGTGGTAATGTTGTTTGTTGCAGTTAAATCTGTTTGCGCTAACCTAACAGGTTCTTGAACCTGTCGGGTTGATTAATATTCCAGCGTATCAAAAAATCCCCTCAACTGTTCTTTATGAAAACGAATATAATTTCCATCGCCGCCAAAAAAATTCAATACTTTTTTTGCAGATATTTTGGTGTTTGATGAAAGAGCGGCCTTGTACGAAGAAAACTTCCAGTCTTCAAACTTTTTTACATAGTGATGATGCAAAGGATTTCTGTGTATGTACCATATCGTCCATGCGAGATGTGCATCATTAATAATTTTATTTCTTTTAAACGGGCGCATAAATAAATTGCCCTTTCGCTTTGTTATAATATTTAGCCATTTTGTATAACCGTTGCAGCAATCGCTTATGGCTTTTGAAAAAAGTTCGCCTGTTGCTGATTCTTTTAATTCAATTAAAAAATGAAAATGATTTGGCAATAAACAATAGCTCCATATATCAGCTTGCGGCAGTACGTATTTTTCTATTCCCTGTAAAAAATGTACATAATGTTTTTCTGTAAAAAATAATTGTTCATTGCCTGTAGCTCTATTATATATGTGATACATTCCATCGCCATCAATTGGTAAAGTACGATTAGGCATAAGCAGTTGTTGCATTAACCTGTAAGGTGCCCTGTACCTAACAGGTTTCGCTTGTAATTTACAAAACGATTGGAACTTTAACCTGACAGGTTCAAGAACCTGTCAGGTTATCCCTCCACAATCTTTATTTCGTCTTCATTCTTTATTAAACCATACAATTCATACAAGTGCATCTATTTTTTATCGGTAAAGGCAATGCATTGTTTTAATTGCTCCTGTTATTGTGGTAATGTTGTTTGTTGCAGTTAAATCTGTGCAAACACGATGCTCATTGTAATCTTTTTTGCAGATATCAATTTGCTGGTCGAAGCGTTCAGTTAGTTGGGCTATGGTTTCCTAAGCATGCTCTTTGTTAGCGTTCATGCGATAAAAATAAAAAATTAATTGCCTGAATTTCCATTATAACTTATTCACTGAATGCCGCAGTTTTTCTCTGCAACAGAAGTGTATTGATTTCATTACAGATTTAGCAAGCGATGCAGGCACATCATTTATATATTCAGATAAATTGTATCGCTTAAAAATCATTTGAAAAAGGTCGCACTGTTTCTTTTCTTCATAAATATTTTTCAGTACTAATTGATAACCCGGGAATTGTTTTCATTTTTTTGCTGTCTCTTGTTTTTGGCTATTGATAAAAGAATTGAAGTTGTAATACAAATAATAATTACACCTAAAGAAATAAACACTTGTGTGTTTGTAGTAAACCATTCATCAAACCAATGTGCAGCAAGCATTTTAGCGCCAATAAAAATTAAAACAATTGCAATGCCTTGTTGCAAATATTCAAATTTATTTACAGCGCCTTTTAATAAAAAGAACAGGCTTCTCAATCCAAGTACAGCAAAAATGTTTGACGTATAAATTACCATTTTATCTCTTGATATTCCCATCACTGCGGGAATTGAATCCAATGCAAACACGAGGTCAATGGAAGCGAGCATCATTACTACTACAAATAAACTCGTGTACAATCTTTTGCCATTTTCTTTTATCCAGAATTTGCCGCCGCCATCGCTCATTGTAAGCGGAAAAATTTTTTTTACAAACTTGTATGCTTTTGATGTTTCAGGATCGAACTTATCATCCTCATCTGAAGTAAACATTTTATAACCTGTATACACAAGGAACACACCAAAAATATACAGCACCCATTCAAAGCGCTGCACTAATGCAACACCAACAGTTATAAATAAAATTCTAAACACGATAGCCATTAAAATACCTATGAGCAATACGCGTGAAGAATATGCTTTTTTAACAGCGAACGAAGTAAAGATGAGAATAAAAACAAAAATATTATCAATGCTTAAACTCCATTCCATTAAATAAGCACTAATGTATTCCAGCGCAGGTTGTTTGCCATCTTCAACCCACACAAAAACAAAAAATGCCAATGCAAGTGCCACCCAAAAAATGGTTTGCTGCATAGCTTTTTTTATAGTTATTTCTTTATTTTTTTTGCTTAATAAACCAAGGTCGAAGGCAAGTGCTAAAATGAGAACGGCACCAAAAACAATATAGGTTAGCATTTCTTTTGACATGCAGGGATGTATTATGTTGCAAAACTATTTTTTCTACTCCATTGATATACTACACCAAACAAAATAATAACAACAATAGGAATAACTATGTTAATGAGTTGCCAGTTTAATTTTTGATTCGCTACTTTCTTTCTATCCAGTAATCTCAATGTAAAATCTTTATTGCGGCTTTCAAATATTCCGCTGGTGCTGGTTAAATAATCAATGCAATTCAAAAAGAATTCGCGGTTGGCAAACCGATAATTTTCAAATGGCAACTCTCCCATCGGTAACGGACCACCTGTTTCTGTGACTTCATTTGTTACGATATCCGCATCGCTCATTACAATTTGTTTTGTATCGGCTGAATTGCTTGCTGCAAAAGGCTTTCCCAGCGCTTTGCTTACAGAATCTTTTACATCTTGTGTAAGACGATTTGCATACAGTGAATTAAATTTTCCCTCCAGCAAAACAGCAACAGGAATATAATGTTCATTATAACTTGAAAAATTATCCTGGCTTATTTCATCCATAATTTTTTTCAAACTCACAATAGCGGGCGAACTTAATAAACGGCTTGATGTATCTGTTGCAAGCAAAATAGTTTTTTTAATACCAGGCGCTTTTATGGTATCAATGCTTGATGGAAAAATGGATAAAACACGATCTAAATTTTTTGAAACAATATTATTGTTTGGCGAAGAAAGAAAAGGATAGTACGGCCATGGAAAACGTTGCATTTTTGGACTACCATCTGCATTGTAACCTGTAACCAAAGGAATCTTGCTGCAATTCAAATCCTGCACAAGATTTCCGTTAATGCGCACACCATACCGAAATAAAATATCATCAAGATTTAAGTTACGGTCGAATGCAACAAAATCTGCCTGGCTGCGCATTAAACTATCAAGTTCTGCATATAATTTATCAATGCACCAGATAATTTTTCCGCCATGCATTACATATTGATCAAGTTTTAATTTGTCTTCATCCGTAAACGGTCGTGTGGGTTTTACAATTAATAATGTATTAATAAGTGATGGATCAGGATACGATTGTTTCAAATCAAAAATTGCAAGCCGGTAATCGTTGCGCAAACTTTGAATAACATCATTTACGTTTTGCGGTCCTGCTTCACCGTTACCCAAACAATAGGCAATCGTTGGAATATTTTTTCTTGTGAGCTTATCAATGGCGTTTGCAAATTTATATTCGAGCAATGCTTCTGCAGAATTAAGTGTGGCTTCTTTATCTTCCTGCGGTTCATCATTTACTACATTATAATTTTTAAACACTGTTCGGCTGCTGCGTAAATCAATTGCAATAGGGCGATAATTTTCAAATTGAACAATTGCTGAAGGAATAATTAATTGCTGTGTTGCTTTTTCATTGGCAGCAGTTACATCCGTATTTTGTTCAAACACAACACCGAGTCTTTGCAAACTATCATATAAACGATTTCTGTCACTATCATTTAAATTTTCTCCCGGTTTTTCAAAATGAAAACGAACATTATTATGACTTAAATCTCTGAACTCATATAACAAATCACTTGTAGCAATACTTAATTTTTTATAGTCAGCAGGTAAATCACCGGTAAGAAAAACAGTGATGTTTATAGTTGAATCAAGATTAGATAATAACCTTTTTGTGGATTGATTTAAGCTAAACCGCTTTTCTGCAGTTAAATCAATTTGATAACGCAGCAATGTTGATGCATAAATAATTACAATCAACACAACCAATAAAACAAGCCATGTATTTTTTTTAGCTGATATTTTTTTGTTCGTGCTCATTTAATTATCTCAACTCGATATTTCTTTTAGTGATGGCTATAAAAAAAAGTATAACAGCAAAAAAGTAAATCATATCACGCACATCAATCACTCCCCTGCTTATATTTTTATAATGAAAATTTATTCCAAGCATTTGCACATAATAATCCCATCCGTTTGCAAAAAATGGCAACTGACTTAAAGCATCAAAACCCGTGTATAAAATCAAACAAACAAATGCGCCGCTAATAAATGCAACAACCGTATTATTTGTAAAACTGCTTGCACATAAACTCACCGATGTAAACACTGCGCCCAATAAAAACAAGCCAATATAACTGCCTGTAGTTGCGCCAACATCAATGCCGCCGGCTGCACTTAAATGCTGCAATGAAAAAGCATAAATAGTTGTGGGAATTAATGCAAGCAATACAATTAATAGTGCGCCAAAAAATTTTCCCCAAACAATTTGCGACGAAGTGAGTGGTAAAGTTTTTAAAAGTTCAAATGTGCCTGCTTTATATTCATCTGCTAAACTGCGCATGGTAACTGTTGGAATGAGGAATAATAAAACCCACGGCGCTAAAGAAAAAAAACCTTCGAGCGAAGCATAACCGAAATCAAGTAAACTGGTGTTTGGAAAAACAAAAAATATTAAGCCGTTTAAGAGAAGAAAAACAATTAATGCAATATAACCTGTAAGGCTGCTGAAGAATTGATTCCATTCTTTTTTACAGATCATCCACATGCTTCAAAACTACTATCTATAAATTCTTAACGAAGAAGATTTTTGTAAGGTTTATTTAAAACTAAATTTCATTGTTTTATTGCAAACAGCAAACCTGCAATCGCCGGTTTAAATGGTGCAAGTGCATCCCAAACAAAACGGTTGTCATCGTGACCAGTTTCTCCAATATCAATTATCTCCGCGTGTTGAAGAATTTTATCTGCTATTGCATCAACAAATTTCACAGAAGAGAAATTTTTTACCGCTTCAGCAAATTTCTCTGCATAAATATGCGCCCAAATCTCTACCGCCATTGAGTGATCTGAAACTTTAAATTCATCAGCAAATAACTTAAAATATGCGCTCTTAATATTTTCAACTAATTCGTTGGTTGATGACTCTGCATCAACTTTCAACAAGTTAGAAAGCGCATCATTATTCCAGATTTTTATTGCATGAGGTTTTAGCTGAAAGTTGATGCCCCTAATTTCTAAAGTGAATTTATTAGGTTCTTGCTTTTCTAAATCGATATTTTCGTCCACACATCAAAAGTAAACTGCATAAATTATAAACAAATTATAAAGCCTCTCTTTGGCTTGGAGAGTTAGTATTTATTTAAACACTGAATCATCAACGCCTTTATTAATAATGTATGATGAGTAATCAATTTCCACTTTCCCTTTTTTGTTTTTCAATCTTTCCATATCTGCAGGTTTCTCTTCATCAAAATCAAGCGTAATACCTTTTGGCAGTTTATAATTTTTTGCATCAAAACTAAAAACCACTTTACCAGGCAAACCATACTCTGAATACTTTCCATAATGCATGGTAATTTCATAAGTGCCATTTTCGCGGGTAGTAGTAATTGCTTTTAATATTAAAAGATTCGCTTCATCAATGTATAAAGTTGATAAAACCACATCGCTGTTTTCATCATTTGGCAACAACTTTATCACTTTCGTTTTTACATTATTAATAACTGCATCCCCTGCATCCAGCGCAGTAAAATTGTTTGTACTTATTACAGTTCTCATATTCACACTCACTCCACCCTTTGGCAATATTGATATACCCCCGTTTTTTTGCAAACGAAAATGATCAGGTTTTTTGTAATACACGATCACTTTACTTACCGGCGCTTTTATAAACGCAACATCCGTTCGCAAAATTCCGGTAGCAGTATAATCATTTACTTTATCAAGTTTATCTTTCACTTTATTTACAAGTTCGGTTGCGTCTTGTGAAAAAGTGAATAGCGAAAAGTGAATGGTAAATAATAAGAACAATGCTTTTAAAATGTATTTCATTTTCAACTTTTCAAATTCGCGCATTTTCAAATCAACTTAAAATATCTTTTTTTCGCATCACCCAAACTGTTGCAGTAATCAATCCAATTATATATATTGAAAGAATAATTAAAGAGTGTATTATCTGTGGCATGTCTTGTATGCTTCCGGCAATTGCTTCATTATTGACGTTTACTTTTTCATCAAAAAATTCTTTCCATATTACCATGTGCGTAGTAAATAAATATGGATTGATAGTCTGAAACACAGGCAGATTAAGTGTTCCAAGCACAGTAAATAAAATTATTATACTCATAGTAGCAACAATTGGCCCGATAGAATTTTCTGCAAATGCAGAAAGGAAAAAACCAACCGAGGCAACAGTTATTAGCGCTACAAATGCAAAACCAAATGCGCAGCAATAACGCCAGAATACATCGTTTTGTTTTATCAGAACAATATATTCCGTCTTCATTAAAAAAAGATCGCCGGTGCCAAATACAAATATGCTTACAAACAATGCAAGAATGGCAACCCAGATTAATAATAACAAAGTATAAATACAAGTGGCAAAAAACTTTGCAAGAATAATTGAAGTGCGACTATAAGGTTTTGATAATAACAATCGTAAAGTGCCAAGATTAGCTTCGCCCGAAATCATGTCTGCAGCAATTAATGTTACCAACAATGGCACATGTACCAGCAGTAATTGAAGCAGTATGTAGCAAACCATGTAACCATTCAATAATTTTCCCTGCACATCAAAGCTGCCAAGGCTTTGCAGCATAAAATCTGCGTATTCCTGTCCGTCAACTTTTAAACCGAATTGCATTAAAGTAATTAATGCAGCGGTTGCGCCAAAAGCAATGTAAGTTCTTGGCCGCCGAAAAATTTTATACAATTCAATTTGCAAAAGCTGCCACATGTTGCTCGCCGCTTGTTACCTGTAAAAAATAATCTTCCAGTGAATGTCTTGATTGCAATGACAAGATTTTTATGTTGTGTTGTACCAGCCACACATGAAAATCAGGAATAATATTCCTGTGTATTTTTAATACCAAAGAATTATTGCGTTTGGGCTGCAGTGCAGATTGCCAGTTACTGTTTGTAATTAATTTAAACGCTTCTGCATTATTCAATGTTTCCAATTCAATCAGAATTTGTGATGGATCGAATAATTCAGCCGTTGTGCCTTCAACCAGTTTTTTGCCTTTGTCAATAATTAATAATCTTGTTGCCACCTGTTCCATTTCATTTAATAAATGCGAAGAAACAAGCAATGTTTTTTTCATTTCGCGGCTGAGATGTAAAATTAAATTTCGAATGTCTGCAATGCCCTGCGGATCCAAGCCATTCGTTGGCTCGTCTAAAATTATTAAGCGCGGATTATGTATTAATGCAATTGCAATTCCCAATCTTTGTTTCATGCCCTGGCTGAATGTATGCACTTTATCATGCGCTCTTTCTTTTAAGCCAACCATGTCTAACTGTTGCAATAATTCTTTTTCTGTGCGATGAGCACCACTCATGCGCGCAAACAATTTAAGATTGTTGTAAGCAGATAAATATTTGTAAACATCCGGCTTTTCAATAATAGCTCCGATGCTTTGTAAAATTTCTTTACGGTATGCATTCAGTTTTAAGCCAAATAAATTTATGCTGCCTTCTGTTGGTTGAATTAATGTAAGCAACATGCGAATAGTTGTAGATTTTCCCGCGCCGTTTTGCCCGAGAAATCCATATACATCACCTTCATAAACTGTAAATGAAAGTTTATCAACTGCGCTGATGTTTTTATAATGTTTGGAAAGATTTTTTACTTCAACGATTGATTGCATTACTTGTTATTATAATTATAAGCTTCCTGTTCTTCCGCCATCAACAGGAAGATTGATACCATTAATATAAGATGCTGCCGGAGAACAAAGAAAAGCAACAGCAGCGCCAAATTCTGCAGGCTCACCTAACCTGCCTGCAGGTATAGTTGCTGCCATCTTTTTAAAAACATCTTCTTTATTAATACCTTGTTCCGTTGCCTGTTTCGTAAATAAATAATCTAATCTATCTGTATTTGTATAACCAGGCAAAACATTGTTTACAGTAATTCCGTAACTGCTTATTTCATTGGCTAAGGTTTTTGCCCAGTTGGCTACAGCGGCTCTTACAGTGTTGGAAATTCCCAAACCAGTAATGGGTTGTTTAACAGAAGCAGAAGTAATATTTACAATGCGTCCAAAACCTGCAGCTTTCATACCGGGCACAATTAATTGTGCGAGTATATGACTACTTATAACATGTGTGCGAAAAGCTTTTTCAATTTCAGCTGCATCCGTATCTATCATGGGGGCGGAAGGCGGACCGCCTGCATTATTTATAAGAATATGAATAGTATTTCCTTTTAAAAGAAATGCATTGATTGTTTGTCTCACTTCATCAGGATTGGAAAGATCCATCACAAGAAAACCATGTTGCTGATGTTTTGAAGTATTTAAATTCTGTATAACTGATCTTAACTTATTTTCATTACGACTGGCTGCAATAACATTTGCTCCCATTAAAGCAAGTTCTGTTGCGCACGCAAGCCCAAGCCCTTGTGAAGCACCGCAAACAAGTGCCGTTTTATTGGTTAGATCAAGGTTCATAATTAAAATTTATAGTCTTCTCTTTCAGGATAAAAAACATCCAGCAATTCACAATACGTAACAGCGCGTCCACTGTGTTTAACGTTTGATGGAATAACCGCCACCTTTCCCGGTTCTAATGATTTGGTTTGCCCATCAACTGTTAATTCGAATATGCCCTGCAATACGTTCACCACTTGTTCATGCTTATGCGAGTGCGCTGGCACTTCCGCACCTGCATTCACTTTCCAATACATATATGTTGTTGTGCCGGTATGTATTGCTCTTCCTTTATAACCGGGGAAAACTTCCTTCTCATTAAGTGATTCTAAATCTATAAAAGGCATAGCGTGTATTTAAAATATAAATATTTTGTTTATGATGATAAATTGCTTTGATGATTACATAGTGCAAAGTACAAATAAAGAAAGTGCCGCTATAAGCCGTTTGCACTTTTCGTTTAATTTATATTTTATCTAAAGATTATTCATTTACATAAAATATTTTTTAAAAATTATAAACCATATAATTATTTATTTATTTCTGCGTTATCTAATCGTCCCGCCTTACCATTAATTTTTACATCAAAAATTTATTCAATGGATACGAATGCCCAACCGCTTTCGCAAAGGGACAATTATTCTCCTTCGGAATTTACACAGTTTTTATGGTGGCTTTCCACTGCAGAAAAAGAATTAATAAAAGATTGCACTGTTGACCGTAACCGTTATGCAATAACAGGTATGGCAGTATTGGGCACTTGGCTTTTTGCAACATTGGCGTGGAGTTATTTTTTTAGTACGGTGGTTGATAATAGAATTATTGCTGTATTGCTCGGCATTTTTATGGGCTTAATAATTCTTGGCATTGACCGCGCTTTGATAAAAGGAATTACAGCCACCAACAAAAGAAAAGTTGCACCAATATTATTTAGATTAGTTCTTGCATTAACCATTGGTACATTTATGGCACAACCGGCTTTGCTATATTTATTCAATAAAGAAATTCATGTGCAGATTTCTTTGGATAATGAGCAACGTAAAATGGCAAAGCAACATGAACTTGACAGCTTATATAATAATGATGTTGCTCAATTAAATCAGCAAAAAAATATTATTCAGCAGCAACTGAATTTAAAATATAACGAAGTGATGGCAAGCCGCAATGCATTTATTGCGGAAACAGATGGCACCGGCGGCAGTGGCAGAATCGGTTTAAAAGATATTGCAAAAGCAAAACAAAATGAATATGAAAAACTCGATGAAAACTATAACCAGTTAAATATTTCACTTCAGCCAAAACTGTCTAACATCGATAGCGCTTTGAATGGTATTAATCAATCCAAACAAAAAGAAATGCAATCATTCAATACTTTAATGAATGATGGATTTCTTACACGCATACAAGCGCTGCATAATCTTGTTAAAAACAATTCTGCTGCACAGTTTCGTTATTATTTATTAATTATTATTTTGGTATTGATTGAACTGATGCCGGTAATTGCAAAATCTTTATTGCCAGATGGAACGTATGATGAAAAAGTTCGGCTGCGTGAAATGATGGAAAAACAAATCGCTGAAAAAAATATTCAGCATGAAGGAAAATTAAAAGAATTATACAATAAGTTGGCGCATGAACAAGATAGCGAATTCATCAGCGAATTTTTTGATGAAGCGCGTAATGAACGTAAACAGAAAATGCGCGAACGGCTTCAGCAATGGAAGGAAAGCGATAACAAAAGCTTTGATACACTTTGGGAAAGCTTAAAACGCGATGTGCTTACAAGGCAGGAAAATTAAGCTTTGATTCATGCAAATGAACCAAAGCTTAATTTAATTCCTATTTAAATAACCGGCTATTTATCTTTTTTTCTGATACGACAACATCCATTGATAAATATTCATGTTATTCTCTTTATAATTTGGATCAGTAGCCTTAGTCCACGCATTATGCCCGCTGGCCTGAAAGATTGTTAACTTCGCTTTTATATCAGGGTTCGAATTATTAATATACTTCACATAATCTTTACTATACCATGATGGAACGGTAGGATCATCATTATTATGAAATGCCCATACTGCCAAATCATCTTTGGCAATTGCCTGGCCCTTTTCTGTAGTAGGCCACGATGCACCGGAAATGGGCACAACAGCGGTTACGCGCTTACCATAATTCCATGAGTAATCCCAGTCGCCACCACCACCCATACTTAGTCCGCATACATATATGCGTGTAACATCTATGCGGTAATGGTTTATTGCATAAGTAATCATGTCATTTATATCTGAAGGCTGCGGCCAAGCTTTAAACTGCGGAGATAAAACTATAAACTGGTAAGTGACGCCATTTACTGAAAAGTTTTTTGGGAAAGTTTTGTCTGCTATTAATTTCGGAATAGCATTGTTTGCAACCTTAGGCAAACTCGTTTGTGAGCCATCTCCCAGTTGACCCTGCCCGTGCAGAAATATTATTAAAGGATAATGTTTATTCGGATGGTCCTTGTAATGTGCAGGCAGTGCCTGCAGATATCCTCCAATATTAGCATCTACCTTTTGCGTTATCGGTTTTTGAACAGTTAAACCTGTTTCAGTGTACGAATCCTCAATGCTTGATGCGCTTACAGCGGTTGCCGGTGTGAAGTTTTCTTTTGTACATGAATTAAAAAACACAGTGGCAACAATTGCTGTTGCAATTAAAATTTTTGTCTTCATTTTTAGGGAGATTTTGAATTTTTGAATTGCGAGCAATACACAAAAACCGCGCTAAAATAATTTTTGTATAAACTTTTTTACAAAAAAATTTAATACCTTAATTATTCTTTAAAATTGTCGAATAATTTCCCGCATTTTTTTTTGATTGGATGTTTTACGAATAAAAAGAGTCAATAAAAACTAACAATCATAAGTAAACAAAATTTCATTCATTCATAAAAAAATTCGTTCTTTAAAACTTTTCAAAGAGTTATATGAAAGTTTTAAAGTTTGGTGGTACATCTGTAGCGAATGATGAAAATATTCAGAAGGTTATAAATATTGTTATTAATAATAGCGATCCGCGGATTGTTGTTGTAAGTGCACTGGGTGGAGTTACTGATGCATTAATTAATGCCGGAACGCTTGCCGAAAATACAGATGAAACATACAAAGAAGTTTTGCAGCAGTTAGAAAAAAAGCATTTGGATACCGCACGTGCATTATTGCCTGTAATGCATCAGAGCATTTGCTTAAGCATGATTAAACAGCAATTTAATGAGCTGGAAGAAATTTGCAACAGCGTTTTTTATTTACAGGAATTATCGTTGCGTACAAAAGATAAAATTATAAGTTTTGGCGAGTTGCTTTCATCAAAAATTATTTCAGCGTTTCTTCAATCAAAGAATATAAATCATGATTGGCTTGATTCGCGTAAGCTTATAAAAACTAACAGCAATTTTGGTTTTGCTGCTGTTGATTTTGAAAAAACAAATGAGCTTATTTTAAAAACCATCGCTTCCTCATCACATAAAATATTTATCGCACCAGGCTTTATTGCCAGTGATGAAAATAATAATACTACTACATTAGGTCGTGGTGGCAGCGATTATACGGCAGCTATTTTTGCGTCGGCAGTTAATGCTTCATCTTTAGAAATATGGACAGACGTTAGCGGCATGATGACGGCTGATCCGCGTTGGATTAATAATGCAAAAACAATAGAGCGTATTTCTTACCAGGAAGCAATGGAACTTTCACATTTTGGCGCGAAAGTTATTTATCCGCCCACCATTGCACCGGTAATGCAAAAAAATATTCCAACGCATATAAAAAATACGTTTCAACCAAATGAAGCAGGCACAACTATTCAGCAACTTATAAATCCCGCTTCAAGGGTAAGGGGTTTGGATGACGGTTCAATCATCACGGGTATTTCAAGCATTAATGCCATCGCATTGTTAAGTCTTGAAGGCAGTGGAATGATTGGTATTCCGGGTTTTTCAAAACGTTTGTTTGAAGCATTGGCGAATGAAAGAATTAATGTGATTCTTATCACGCAAAGTTCATCTGAACATTCTATCTGCGTTGCAATAAATACGAATGATGCAGCAAAAGCAAAGCTTGTTGTTGATAAAGCTTTTGAAATTGAAATAGCGCAACAAAAACTCGAACCGTTAAAAGTTGAAACAAAACAATCTGTAATTGCGCTGGTAGGTGATAAAATGAAAAGTCACCCAGGCATTAGCGGAAAAATGTTTGATGCGCTTGGACGAAACGGTATTAATGTAAGAGCAATTGCGCAAGGTTCATCAGAAAGAAATATTTCCGCGGTAATTGCACATGCAGACATAAAAAAAGCTGTGAATGTTTTGCACGAAGCGTTCTTTGAATCGTCTTATAAACAATTAAATGTTTTTATAGTTGGAACAGGAAATGTTGGAAGTAAACTGCTGAATCAAATTAAACAGCAACAAAAATTTTTATCACAGCATTTAAATTTACAGGTGAGAGTTACAGGCATTTCAAACAGCAAGAAAATGATTTTTGCTGATGATGGAAACGGAATCGCTTTAAGTAAATGGAAAGATGAATTGCTTGAAAGTGAAAGTATGCAACTCAATAAATTTGTTGATACAATTATTCATAAGAACTTACGCAACTCTGTTTTTGTTGATGTAACTGCAAATGAAAAAGTTTCTGAAGTATATGAGCAACTTTTATCGAAAGCAGTTTCAGTTGTTGCATGTAATAAAATTGCGGCTTCATCTTCATACAAAAATTATTGTCATTTAAAATCGCTTGCAAAAGAATACAGCGCTTTGTTTTTGTTTGAAACCAATGTAGGGGCGGGTTTGCCGGTTATAGGCACATTGAATGATTTGCGCAGAAGCGGTGATACAGTTACCAAAATCCAGGCGGTTTTATCAGGCACGTTAAATTTTGTTTTTAATCATTATAATGCAACAAAACCATTTGCAGAAGTTGTAAAGCAAGCGCAGGACGAAGGTTATACAGAGCCTGATCCTCGTTTGGATTTGGGTGGTACAGATGTAATGCGTAAAATTTTAATTCTTGCACGCGAAGCAGGCGAACAAATTGAAATGGATGATATCACGAACAATGGATTTTTACCTGCATCATGTTTTGAAGGAAGCGTAAAAGATTTTTATAGCGAAATGCTGAAACATGAAAATCATTTCAAAAAACTATATGAAGAAGCTGCCAGGAAAAATTGTAAGCTAAAGTTTGTTGCTGAATATGAAAACGGTAAAGCTTCAGTTGGTTTAAAACATATTCCAAGCGATTCAGATTTTTATCATTTATATGGAAAGGATAATATTGTTTTGTTCTACACGCAACGTTATCCTGAGCAACCATTGGTTGTTAAAGGTGCCGGCGCCGGCGCAGATGTTACAGCGAGTGGTGTATTTGCAGATATAATAAGAGTAGCAAGAGTATAATGAAAAAAGTCTCTGCATATAGTCCTGCAACCGTTGCCAACATTGTTTGTGGGTTTGATATTTTAGGGTTGTGTTTGAATGAGCCTTGCGATGAATTAATGCTTGAAATAACTGATGAGCCCGGTGTTCACATCATCAACAAAGATGATTTTGATTTACCGGTTGATGCAGAAAAAAATGTAAGTGGTGCAGCATTGCTTGCATTAATGGAAGAAGCAAAAGATGTAAAAGGTTTTATACTCACGAGCAAAAAAAATATTATGCCCGGCAGTGGCATTGGTTCAAGTGCTGCAAGTGCGGCCGGAGTTGTTGTTGCAGCGAATCATCTTTTAAATAATCGTTTTACAAAAGAAGATTTGGTACGCTTTGCAATGAATGGAGAAAAAGTTGCATGCGGCGTAAAGCATGCAGATAATATTGCGCCTTGTATTTATGGTGGTGTTACATTAATACGTTCTGTCTTTCCGTTAGATATTGTTTGCATTGATGCACCTGAATTACATGTAACCGTTGTGCATCCGCAGATAGAAGTGCGTACATCTGATGCACGCCAAATTTTAAAGCAACAGGTATTATTAAAAGATGCCATCAAACAATGGGGAAATATTGCGGGGCTTGTTGCAGGTTTTATTAAGCATGATTACGATTTGATTGGTCGCTCATTGGAAGATGTTATTATTGAACCCGTGCGCAGTATTTTAATTCCTGGTTTTCATGAAATAAAAACATCGAGTAAAGAAGCCGGAGCATTAGGCGGTGGCATTTCAGGTTCAGGTCCTTCTATTTTTATGTTGAGTAAAGATGCACAAACAGCAAAGCATATTGAAACTGCAATGAAAAATATTTATGATAAAATGGGCATCGCTTATCATACGCATGTAACAACAATTAATAAGCATGGTGTAAAGATTGTCTGAACCGTGATTTAGGGGATTAATTGATTACCGAAATTATTAACCCAAGACTTTAGTCTTGGGAATATGAAGCAACATAGTAACTGGCTTTAGCCAAAGTGCATTACAAGATATGTATTACATAAAAATTTGGATACACGCAGTTTGGGCAACGAAGAATCGTGAGCCTGTTTTAAAGCTTGAAATTTTAAATCAAGTTTGTAATCATATTTTGATTAACGCTAAAGAGAAAGGAGTTTATATTGATAGAATTAATGGTTATGATGAACACATTCATGTATTGATGCTTTTGAAAGCGGATAATAGCATCTCGAAACAAATGCAATTATTAAAAGGAGAAAGTGCACATTGGGCAAATCAAATAAACTTAATAAAAAACAATTTAGAGTGGGCAGATAAATTTTTTGCTGCATCAGTAAGTGATAGCAAACTTGACAATGTAAGGGCTTATATTGATAATCAGCAGACACATCATAAAAAGCAAACTTTCTTAGAAGA
>JAICKT010000354.1 GCA_025927795.1 Parafilimonas sp.
GAATATCTCCGCTTCTTTGAGGAAAGTATCCATTCTGCGCCATTTCTTTTTGCTTTGCTGAAACCGGCGCGTTACTAATTTCAGATGTTGAAAAAGCCTGCGCAATCTCTTTACGCTGTTGCGAATATTTAATTATTGTTCGTATTACATCTTGTTCATTAAGTTTTAAAGAATCTATTGCATCATGATTTAATTCAACCTGGTATTCAAAAATGCCGCGGATTAAATGCGTTGCATTATAAGTTACGTACAGCAATTGGTTCATTGCATTTAAATAGGATGTTTCACTAAAAATACCGCCCGGTAACTTGTGCATCTTTGAAAAGCCAACGCTATTTGCTGCGCCATGGTCGGCTGTAAGAAAAACAACATAATTGCCTTTGCCAACCTTGTTATCAAGAAATGAAAGAAAGTTTCCTAACAGACTGTCTAATTTTATATAATCGTCCATTTGTTCCCACGAGTTTGGGCCATAAGCATGACCAATATAATCCGGTGAAGAAAAACTAACAGTAAGAAAATCTGTGTTATTGTTGTTGCCCATATTTTCGTTTACAATAACATTTTCTGCAAAAGCTTCCAGCAAACTATTGCCATAAGGTGTTGCAGCAATTCTTTCATAATCCTTTTTTATAAATGCATTGAGTGAGTAAGGAAATTGTTTTTGATCGGCTCCCAATGGTTGTGCCTCATAAGGTTGTACATCATCACCGTTGTACTGCTGGTACACACTCTCAGGAAGACTAAGATTCCAGTTTAGTTTAAAGAAAGAATCGGGCAGGTCGCGATTATTAAATTTATCAACCCATGCAGGCAGCTTATTCATGTAATATGAACTTGTGATAAATTTTCCATTTTCGCCATCATACCAATATGCAGCATTTGCAGCATGACCCGCAGGAAATATTGCTGCCCTGTCTTTAATAGAAATGCCAATTACTTTTGATGAAAAATTTGATGCAATACGCAGCTCATCACCAACAGTTGTAGCCAGGCAATTTTTTGGGCTCATTTGGCCTGCATCATCTGATGCGCCAACAGTTCTTACAGAATCATCGTCTGCACAATAAACAACTTTATTCTCCTGCTTATCAAACCAAATATTTCCAACAATACCATGAACAGCCGGTACAGAACCTGTGTAAATACAAGTATGCCCGGCAGCCGTTACAGTTGGTGTATAAGGTATTAAAGTGTTATCACACGAGAAACCTTGTGTAATCATTCTTTTAAAACCAATTTCAGAAAATAAGTTGTAATAGCGATATAAATAATCCCAGCGCATTTGGTCAACAACAATTCCAACAACCAATTTGGGTCGTTCTAAAGTATTTGAATTATTTGTTTGAGAAAAGCAGCAGATGTTTAAAAGCAATGCACAGGCAAAAAGAAATTTCTTAATCATGCAACAAAGTAAGGCTGCTTGATTAAATAATCAAACAGCGTTCAAATATTTTATCTTCTATCAGCCGTTGAAGAAAGAAGTGCGTTTAATTTCTTCTGTAATTGGTTTTGGTTTGATTTTATCTGATGCAGTAATTTCTTATTCTCAGATATTTGTTCTATCAAAATGTTGTTATTAATAATTAAAGGTGAGATTTCTTTTTCTTCTTCAAGATTTTCATCGAGCATTAGCTCTTTACTGCTGTATAATTTTTCTTTTGGAACTTCTAATATCTTACTTAATTGTTCGATTACTTCATCCGAGATATGCGTAAGCCCGTTTTCAATCTTACTAAGTGCTGACTGACTTTTTCCTAATTTTCGTGCAACGAATTTTTGAGAGTATCTTTTAAATTCTCTAAAGTGGCGCAGGTTGTTGAATTTGTTCACAGGAATAAAATATTTGCCCAAAGTTATAAAGTATAACTAAAAAAAATTTGATGATTGATTTTAGTTAAAGAATTTTAAGTGTCAAAATAATTTTAAAAATCAAAAACTGTTTATGAAAAAATTAGCCCTTTTATTGACAAACAAATCGGCATCATACTGCAAAAGCTATTTTATGTTCAGCTAAAGGGAACTACCGTTGAAGGTGGCAAAGCGATAAAACTCAATTCATCTTCCCTTGAAAAAGAGACTATAACAAAGAGGGATTGAGGTTTTATAAGTGATAGTTCTTCATTTTTTAATTCAATTATATGAAAAACAGATTTATTTTTTGTTTGTGTATTGCTGCTTTTATTTCCTTTACTGCTTATGGACAAGATTCTTCTCAACAACATAAAAATTTATTCAACTTTGGTTTAGGTGGAAACTTTGGTGTGGCAAAGCTTTCTGTAAATAATCTTAACCATTCTCTTAAACAGCAAAATTTACCTGCTGCATTAGATAAATGGCCTTTCTATTATGAGGCAGATATGTTTTTTGAACCCATAACGCCGGAAACAAAATTCACCAGTCATCTTGCTCTCGGTTTTGCTATGCAGGAGAATGATGAAGGAAATATTCATGTAAATGCAAATGCAATAAATTATGGTTACTATATTGATTATTTAGCGTTGCGCCACAAACGGCAATTTTTTTTTACGGGAATAGGATTTGGCACACTCACGTATAAATATAGTTTTATTGATAAAAGCAATTATCCCTCTTCTTATCCTGAGGCGTTGCAAAATTTTGCAGGCGAAAGAACCATCCGGTCGGGCGCTTTATTTTATTTGAACGTTGAAGCAAATTACAGCTATGCTTTGGATAAAACTGATAATTTTTTATTGGGCATTTGCGCCGCATACAATGCAGGGCTTAATTCAAAAACGATGCAGTTAAGCAATGGTTATAATTTAAGCGAATCTCCAAAAGTAAAAGCAAATGGTTTTAATGCAGCGGTATCATTTATAATTCAATAAAGATTAAACTCGCCTTGAAGATGAAAAACAAAAAGCTTTTCTTAAGTGCTGTTATAGGTGCTTTAATTTGTTTCGTTGGATTTATTTTAGGATCTGTTGTTTTTCAAAATTAAATTTTTTTGATTTTGGAAATCGCAGGTTTGGCGGCACAGTTATAGAAAGCGCAGTTGTAAGTATTTTCTTTTTTGTTTTTATGCTGATAATTTCAAAAGCACAACTAAAAAAGAAAGTAAAGCAATAATTCAATATAATAACAAAAGGCTGTCTCATAAAATAAAGCAGCCTTTTTTAATTGAATAGATTTTTTATGCTTCTTCTTTTATAAAATTTTGAGGATTGTTTTGATATTGAACTGCGTTATACATTTTCTCGTAGTATTCATGTGCCATGCGGTTACTGTCAAATTCAAAACGCACATCACGCATTCCGTTTTTAACTATTTGTCTCCAGGTTTCATGATTATCATAATACAAAGGAAGTATTTGCTGTTCTAAGATTTCATAAATGTTGTTTAAATCAAATTCATCCTGATCGTGCACACTCATATTTTTATAGTCAGCCATTTCTGCAACAAAACCATTGTTGCCATGATTAATAAATTCCGGAATCCATCCATCATCGGTTGAAACATTTACTGCGCCGTTCATAGCTGCGGTCATGCCGCTGGTGCCCGACGCTTCTCTTGGTACGCGCGGATTATTCAACCAAACATCTGCTGCTTGTTTTAAGCGTTTGCTCAATCCTAATTCGTAACCTATAACAACAGCAACATTTTTATAATTTTTACTGAGATGAACAAGGTTATTAAATTGAGTGATGGCAGGATAATCAACCGGGTAAGGTTTACCTGCCCATATAATTTGTACAGGATATTTTTTATTACTGAGCAAAGCATTAAATCTATCCATATCATATGTGAGCATGTCTGCACGTTTGTAACCTGCAAAACGTCTTGCCCAAACAATAGTGAGAATATTCGGATTAAAAACTTTTCCTGTTTGATCAGCCACAATCTCAAAAGCACGTTTTTTCAAATACCATTTACGGTCATCCATTCGCCAGTCGTTGTTTTCATCCATAGCAAAATACAATTGTTTATCTGCCCAGTAACGCCAGTTTTGCGCATTTGTAATTGAAGTTATCGGGCAAATTCCATCATACTTACTCCACAATTCTCTTGAAACTTTTCCATGCAATTTTGAAACGCCGTTTGCAATTCTTGCAAAGCGAAGTGCTACAAGCGAATGGTTAAACTGGTTATCCTGAATGCCAGTTAATTTTCTTACTTCATCAATACTTAACCCGCAGAAGTAACTCATTTTATCGCATAAATAAATATCATGTTTTTCGTTTCCTGCTTCTTCGGGTGTATGCGTGGTAAATACAAGATGCTGATTTAATTTTTCAAGACTTTTAAATTTCTTCAATAAATAAAATGCGGAAGAAATACCGTGCGCTTCATTTAAATGATAAACATCAGGTTCAAAATTTATTTCATCAATCAGCTTTGCGCCGCCAATACCCAGCAAAATAAATTGCGCCACTTTTGTAGAAACGTTTGCATCATACAAACGATGACAGATTGTTTGCGATACATAATCATTTTCCGGAACGTCTGTACTTAATAAAAATAACGGAGCTGTATTAAAAGTTTCCGGATTAAGATAATAAGCTTTTACCCAAACCGGTGTATCATGAACTATAATTTGAAATTTGATATTTGTTTCTTCGAGAAAGCTATAAATTTTTTCCATCCAGGTTACCTGCAACGTTTGGTCCTGGTTGCGTGCCTGGTCATAATA
>JAICKT010000253.1 GCA_025927795.1 Parafilimonas sp.
ATTAACAGTTGCTATTTTCCCGGTATCATTCTGCCAGTTTATTTTTTGATATGAATTATCAGGCCAAACAACAACAATAGAATCTACGCTTGCATTTTTTAATCCAATATGCACAGGCGTTTCAGCACTCGACAAAAAACCATGCACAGGAAATTTTTCATACGTTCTTGCATCACTCTTTTCAAATACAATTATTTTAGATCCGATTGCATTTATATTTTGCGATGTACCCTTTAATTTAAAATCAATATAGTTTTTGCTTTTGTTATCATTTGTTTTGTTTTGATACATGATTGCAGCATCATCAATATTGTTTACAGCAATATCCAAATCACCGTCATTATCAAAATCTGCGCATACCGCACCGTTTGAAAAAGTAGATGCATTATTTTTTACAGATGAAGAAAGATCGCTAAATAAAAGCGAGCCATCATTCTTATAAAACTTGTTAGGAATTTTTATAGTTGGAAATTTATCGCTGAGCGACATATCTTTTGAATCAGTATTATTAAGCCTAATATTCATTTGTACCTGATCATTGGAAACATAATTAATATAATCAATATCGGTTAAACGTTTTGGAATACCATTTGAAATAAAAAGATCCTTCAAACCATCATTATCAAAATCCATCCATAACGGAGCCCAGCTCCAGTCTGTTGCAGCAATACCTGAATATAAACTTACATCACTAAACACACTATCACCACGATTATATTGAAGATTGTTTCTGGTGTACTGATAATTGTATCCATACTTTATCTTCATGTTATAAACATCATAGTCGGCTTCGCCTTCTGAACGCTTTAAGATATAAGGATCATTAGGCAACATATCTACACTTATAATTTCAGGCTGTGCATCATTATTTATATCAGCTACATCTACACCCATCGTGTATTCGCTGGTATGCATAAAACTTGTTGAATCTTCTTCTTTAAAAGTTCCATCGTGGTTATTGATATACAAATAATCTTTTTCGTGAAAATCATTTCCTATATAAACATCAGGCCATCCATCCATATTAATATCTGCAATTGCAATTCCAAGACCGTAACCTAAAATAGAGCTGTTTATTCCTGCCTGCTGTGTAACATCAGTAAAATGGCCGTTATCATTTCTATATAAGCGATCGCCTGAAACATCACTTTTCATATTAAGTGCAATATTCCTCGGTCCAAATGAACCATTTTGATGTATTGAATGATTTAATAAATACATATCCAGGTCGCCATCACCATCATAATCAAAAAAAGCAGCTTGTGTACTAAAGCCTGAAAAATTTAAACCAAACTTTTTTGCTTCATCTTCATAATAAGGTACTCCGTTTTTATCTATGCCTTTACAAATAAGAAATTCATTCTGGCTGTGTAAAACTTCATATTTCCCAACGCGGCAAATATAAATATCAAGCAACCCATCATTGTTTATATCAACAACAGAAACACCTGTACTCCACCCACCATCATTGGGTATGTGCGCCTCAGCAGTTACATCTTTAAAATGCATGCCTGTCCCGCTTTTTGCAGGATTACCTGTGTTGAGATAAATTTTATTTTGCCCCTGGTTAGATGCGAAGAAAAGATCAATCAGTCCATCGTTATTAAAATCGCCTGCTGCAATGCCTGCGCCATTGTAATAATACATGTAATGAAATACATTGAACTGGTTGGTAGGATTAAGTTTGTTTTGAAAATTTAATCCTGTTTGTTTAGCAGTAAGCGCCTGAAAAAATACAGGAGCGTTATTTGAATGATGGCAACTATTGCATAAAATAATTATAGCAAATGTTATTGAAAGAAGCGTTGATTTGTTTTTTATGACATCTATATAACGCACAAGTAAATTGTAAAAGCTGCACAAGGAAAATAAAAAATGTTTTATTTCTGCCATGTGCAAATAATGCTTATAAATTTTAGCTGTTTAATTATACTGTAATTTATTTAACACCGGAGTACATTGAATGCATACTCATGCTTTTGTTATGCTGTTTTTCAAAATTAAAGGTCTTTAGGTTGATGATTTGAATTTTATTGTAGTCTTCTTTTATTTTTATAAACTGGCAGGGTTTTATATTTTTAAAAGTTTGTGTTTTGCCTGTAGCAGGCCAGGTTATATCTATTTCATCAATCATATTTGCCTGGCCAATACCAATTTCCTTTCTTAAAGGCGAGCAGCCAAAACTGCCACCGGAATTTTCATCCATATAAACGTTTCTTTGAACACCATTTTCTTTAAAAGACAATTTTATTTTTGCGCCGATTGCAGAACGGTTACTCTTAACTCCTTCGAGTAATATACTTATCCAGCGGTTATTATTTTGGCCGGGATTTAAATAAAACGAATTGTAATAAGCATCTCCAAAATATGCACCGCCTGTTTCTATAAAAATATCCTGATCACCATCATTATCCATATCTGCAAATGAAACCCCATGGCCCTTTTGCAAATTACCAACCCTCGCAGCAATAGTAACATCCACAAATTTCTTTCCGCCTATATTTTTAAAAAGTTTATTAGGAACGATTGAAGTATAATCAGGATCACCGGTACCAAGATACATATCAAGATAACCATCATTATCAATGTCGCCAAAGTTTGATCCCATTGCAAAAACAGATTTATCGAGACCTGCAGCCTTACTCACGTTTGTAAAAGTACCATCATGGTTATTATGATACAGGTACATTTTGCTTGCATATGGATCTGCACGGTTTAATGCTTCTGCCGCAGTTGCATAAGCCACAGAATGTTCTCCCACATCATAACCGCAAACAAAAATATCAGGCCAGCCATCATTATCATAATCCCAAAACCAGGTTGGAAAGGTGCCTATTGGATAAATATCATCCAATCCTGCCTGCTGTGTAACATCTGTAAAATGCACCATACCGTTTTGCATGCCTTCATTTTTTAGCAATATTCTTGTACCACTATACATTGAAATATAAATATCCTGCAAGCCATCATTATTATAATCTGCAGAAGTTACTCCCTTTACAAAACCTACTACATCGCATCCTGCTTCTTTTGCAATATTTTTAAATGTGCCATCACCATTATTTATGTATAACTCACAAGGCTGCACATCTCTTGAATTACTTGTTTCATTTCCAATAAAAAGATCTAGCCGGCCATCATTATTAAAATCTTTCCAAACAGCCGAATGAGAAGGATGAAAAGAAAGCAGACCCGATTGAATAGTTACATCAGTAAATGTTCCATCGCCATTATTTCTAAATAAAGAGTTGGGCTGTTTACCGTCATTATCTGTAAGCCAGGCACCGCGTAAAACAAAAAAATCAGTATATCCATCATTATTATAATCTGCCTGTATCATATTAATTCCGCCGGTAAAATTCTGCAAACCGGAATGTGCCGTTATATCAGTAAAATTACCATTAGCATCATTTTTAAAATAGTGAAGTTTACCTTCTCCCAATTTCCAGTCTGAAGTTATAAGGTCTAAATAGCCATCATTGTTGAAATCATCTATAATAGCTCCGCCGGCATTATTTTTTATGTCGAATTTAAGATCTGCAGCTACATCAATAAAGGGTTTTATTGCAATGCCTGAGGTATCTGCATCTAAGCCGGGAATAAGAAAAGCCACGGGGACTTTTGCAGGATATTCTCCCAGCGTCATGTATGCAATGTTTAACAACCATCTTGATGCTAAATCGTTTGAATCTTTTTTAAGCATTTGCTGATATAAAGAAATTGCTTTGCCGGAACCAGTTTTATCCTCATGTATGCCCATTCCTTTTAAAGGAAATATACAAGACTCAGCCATGTGATTGTTAATACAATTTGTTCGTTCACCATAACGCATATAAGCAAGCGCATAATCACTCATCATTTCATTATAAACACTACTGCCTTTTAAACGGGGTGTTGCAGCTATCTGCGAAAAAATATCGATGGCTTCTTTTTCGCGACCTAATTTTAATAAAACACCGGCTTTGTAATATTGCAACCCGGCTTTGCGTAAAAGATTTGTATCAACTTTCTTAATTTCATTATCAAAATATATTAATTGTGATTGTGGCGAATATAGATTACCAGCACCAAAATTTTTTGATATACTATCCAATATGCTTAACATGCGATCATTTCCCGATTTATCTAAAGCAGATTTCTGTTTTTGAGAATGCTGACATGAAATAAATACTGACGATATAATTGATAGCATTATCAGCAACCTAATATTTATCAATTTAAAACAAAATTTAAAGTAGTAACTCATTAAAGCTATCATTACAAAAAGTAATTAATAAAGATATTTAAGTATTATTCAAAAAAGGGAAGATGTTATCTTATTAACGTTACGTATCCTTTTTTTGTAAAAGTAGTTTTATTGTCAAGTGATTTCATTACGATAATATAAACGTATGTTCCTGTAGCAGCAGGGTATCCTTTGATCATTCCATTCCAGCCATTACTTAAATTTTGCGTTGTAAAAATTTTCTCTCCCCAGCGGTTATAAATAGTGAAATTAATTAAACGGTTATAATTCTGCGGAGGTATTCTAAACCAATCATTCAAGCCATCACCATTTGGTGTAAATGCATTAGGCATATAAATATCAAATGCGCAGTCTTTAAAAATATGAATGGTATCTGATTTTGCACCACATTCATTATTTATCATTAATGTATAATCGCCGGGCTGGGTTACAACAAATTTATCGCTGTTTGAAGTCATTCCATTCCAGGTATATGTGTTATAACCAGCCAAAGCTTTTAACACAAGAGAATCTTGAGTACCAAAGCAGGTATCAGCACCGAGCATTGCGGTTGGTGTAAAATTGAAATTTACATTATAATATACAATGCTATCACAGCCTTTGGACGTTTTATAAGTGGACGTATATGTACCGGAATTTTTTACAGTGTCTTTATTAGGCAATATGTAGAATGGCATATTACATAATTTAATTTCATCAGCAGTATCTGTTACATCAGTGCAACAGGAAATTCGACAAATATCATTACCCTGTATAGCATAATCATAAACTCCGGAAGCAAGATTGCTAAATGCGCCAGAGCTTTTTTCAAAATTTATGCTTAACTTTTGCATAAAAAAAGAAGAGGTAACGTCTTGCATTGTTGCCTGGAAAGAAGATTCGATACATGGAGCATTTCCGTTAATATCTGTTTTAATGAGTTTGGGATCTGTGCTGCCACCATTGTTTGTAGAAGAAAAAAAGTAGTTGCCGAAACCTGTACTTAAAATGCAATTCGTTTCCTGTCCGCGGCCTATCAATGCATATCCTTTTTGCCATAATATTTCTCCCTGTACATTTATACCCATCATAAAAGAAGAATCACCGTTATCCATAAGAATTATCCTGTTTCCATTACCCGATTCGGTAACTGATGAAGCATATATCGATGATGTCATAGTTGAATAGGAAAGAATTTGTTTAAATATTCCGGAACCGTCTGTTATAAAATTTAAAATTTTATCTGTTTTACGAAAATCACCTTTTACAGGCTCACTTGCATATGATGTTATAAAACTAATATTATGATTGGGCAATTCTGTAATATTTTCAATACTTCCCAAAACAGCCTGGCCAAGTGAAAGCGTATCTCTGTTTAAAAAAAAACTGTTCCAAATCTTATCCCCTGTTTCACCATCAAAGCAAACAAAGCAATATCCCTTTCTCTGATAAGGATGATCTTCATCTGAAACATTTGCATCATAAGCAATGGCAACGTCTCCATCGCTCAGGATTTTTAATTTTGAATTTCCAAAACCGGTGTTACGCGATGGCGAGCTTAAAAGCGAAGTCCATATAACAGTACCATCATTTTTTATGTGCATTATAGCTGTGTACTGTTTTGTTGTAAAACAACTTAGCGATAAAACAATACTTCCGTCTTTTGCTTTATCAATACTATTTATATTAGAAAATGTGTAAGGCCTTATAATGTTTGAAAGTATTTTAGACCAGATAATATTTCCATATTTGTCAACTTTAAGTAACAAGCCATATTCCGTAAGATGCGCCAGCGGCCAAACAGTGGTATCTACATCACCAATATTCCCGGTAATGAAATAATTATCATTGTCTGCAGGTATGATGTTTGTAAAGTTGAGAAAATTAAATGTGCCGGTATAATACTGCTTGCTCCATAATACACTGCCTTGTGCAGAAAATCTTGTTAGCCATCCGGCCTGCAGTAAAGAATTATAGCGAAAAACATTCCCTGCCATCAGCATTTCATTGTTCTGGGCTGCAATCATTGCAACCCTGTTTTGAACAGTACTGCTCTTAAAATTTATAGCGAAATAATCATCTACACAAATCTGGGCACACAATGGCAGCGCTTGCAGAAAAAAGATCACCAGAAAAAATATTATTATATTCAATGATCTTTTATAAAGCATATTCAAGCAACGTTCTGGTTAAAGATAAATAATATAAACATCAAAAAAACCATATAGATTCGAACAAGTTTGCTTACAAAAATTGCATTGTTTATTTATTACTTTGCAAAACTTATGTTGTTTGGTATGAAGAAATGGCTGATTACTTTAATCGTTGTTGTTTTGGTATTTTTTTTA
>JAICKT010000400.1 GCA_025927795.1 Parafilimonas sp.
TAGTGCTGTTACTATTCACTGGCTTGCAGAAAATGAAGTGCTTCAACAAACGGCAGATGCTTTTTTCGATCTCACTTTCAATGATGCAAATATTAATTCAAATAATTTTACGAATGATATTATAGTATTTGCAAATGCAGTAAACAGTACATGTAAAGAAATCAATAAAAAAAATTATGTGCGCATAAATGCGTGGCCTGGTTTTTTAAACCGTGCGATAATTGAAGTTGCATGTGCTAACGAACAGTATAAACAACAAGTGGAAAAGATTCTTACTGCACTAAACTGGAAATTTATTTGGACGCCCGATGATTGTGGTTTTATTGCAGCACGTATAATTGCCATGATTATTAACGAGGCTTATTATGCTTTGGAAGAAAATGTTAGTACTAAAGAACAGATTGATATTGCAATGAAGCTTGGCACAAATTATCCTTATGGCCCGTTTGAATGGAGCGAAAAAATTGGTATGGAAAAAATTTATCTTCTGCTTGAAAAATTATTCGCGCAGAATAAAAGATATACAATTGCTGAATCATTAAAAACGGCTGCCCAAAAAAATAAAATGTTTTAATTGGCTTTACTATTAAATATAGACAGTGCTTTTGAACAATGTGTTGTTGCGCTTAGCAATAATGAGGAAGTTATTGCTCATGAAAAAAGTATTGTGCAAAAAGATCATGCTTCTTTTTTACAACCCGCAATAAAAAAAATCTGTGCGGATGCTTTAATAAAACTTTCTTCAATTGATGCGGTTACTGTTGTAAACGGCCCCGGCAGTTATACAGGTTTAAGAGTTGCGTTAGCTTCTGCAAAAGGTATTTGCTATGTTTTACAAAAGCCGCTTATTCTTTTAAATACGCTTGATGTGCTTGCACTTGCTTTGCAACAAAATGCGCCATCTCCGAACATTCTGTTTAGTCCCATGATTGATGCACGCAGAATGGAAGTATTTACAGCCTTGTATAACAGTGAATTAAAACTTATTAAAACTTACACGTCTGTTATATTGGATAACACATTTCTTTTTGATGAAAGAAAACTACATACAATAATGGTAGGAGGCAATGGAAGTACAAAACTGAAAGCGGTTGCCGGAGTTGAAAATATTATTTACGGAGCATTGAATTACAATCTTAATCACATTGTACAACTTGCTTTAAAGGGTTATAAATCGAAAAACTTTTCAGATCTGGCGTATAGCGAACCCTTCTATATAAAGCCTGTTTATATAAAATAGTTTTCAAAGGCACAATTATTGTTTTAGTGAAATTTTATTAATATTTGGGAGAAAGTAATTTGTTTATGAATAATACTCAAACAGGTACACTACACAACGCAGAGACGAATGAAAATGTGCACATTGATTTTATCCATCTGAAAAAAGCAGCAATGATTTTACGTGCATTAAATCATAAATTAAGACAGCAATTGCTGGCGCTTTTAGATGAACATAAAAAAGTTACTGTAACCGAAATATATGTTAAACTCAGGCTTGAGCAGTCTGTGGTTTCGCAGCACCTGGCAATTATGCGCCGGGCAGGTGTTGTTTCTACAAAACGTGAAGGAAAGTTTATTTATTATTCTGTTAATTATAAACGAATACAGGAGATAAGTAATTTTATAGAACAGTTATTTACTTAAGCTAACAGGTTTTTTTATCACTTCTCATTTTTACACTTCTCACATAGAGTTGTAGCTTTGCAAAAAGGTTATATGTACATCGAGCAACTATATACAAATTGCCTTAGTGAAGCAGCATATTACATTGAAAGTAATGGTGAAGCAGCCATTGTTGATCCGCTGCGGGATATTGATGAATATCTTTCTCTTGCGGAAAAAAGAAATGCCAAAATAAAGTACATTTTCGAAACGCATTTTCATGCAGATTTTGTAAGCGGGCATATTGATCTTGCCAAAGCAACCGGCGCACCAATTATATACGGTCCGCAAACACAAACTTCATTTCCTGTTTATATAGCAAAAGATAACGAAGAATTTAATTTAGGTGATGTAACCATAAAAGTTTTGCATACACCGGGGCATACATTAGAAAGCACCTGTTATTTAGTAAAAGATGAAAACAAAAAATATTATGCGGTTTTTACAGGTGATACCTTATTTGTTGGTGATGTTGGCAGACCCGACCTTTCTCAAAAAGAAGAATATTTAACCACAGAAGAGCTTGCAGGCATTATGTATGACAGTTTGCAACAAAAGATTATTCCACTTGCAGATGATGTAATTATTTATCCTGCGCATGGTGCAGGCAGCAGTTGCGGAAAAAATATAGGCGAACAAACGTTTAGTACAATTGGTGAACAAAAGCACACTAATTATGCATTACAAACAGAATCAAAAGAAGAGTTTATAAATGCAGTTACAGAAGGTCTTTCAAAACCACCGCAATATTTTCCGGTGAATGCAAAAATTAATAAAGAAGGATACGAAAGCCTGGATTCCATTTTAGTTAGAGCTTTAAAACCGCTTACTGTTCAACAGACAAAAAAATTATTGAATGACGATGATATAATCTTGCTTGATACAAGAACAACCATTGAATTTGCAGAAGGGTTTATTCCCGGTTCTTTATTCATAGGGCTTGAAGGCCGTTTTGCCGAGTGGGCGGGAACCCTTTTGCCTTTTAATAAAACTTTATTATTGATTTGTGATGAAGGAAAAGAAAAAGAAAGTGTAGTACGTCTTGCACGGGTAGGATTCAGCAGGTTTGCAGGTTACCTTGAGGGTGGATTTAATGCGTGGAAAAATGCAGGCGAACCTATTGATATGATAATAAATGTTGAGCCGGATGAATTGGCAATGGATTTACCTTTTGATGATAAAATTTTAGTTGTTGATGTAAGACGCGAAACTGAATTTGCTGATGGTCATGTAAAAGATGCAGTGAATATTCCTTTAGCAACTTTAACAGACCCTGCAAGTATGGCAAATCTTGAAGAAGATCAAAATATTTATTTGAATTGCAGAAGCGGGTATCGCAGCATAATAGCTGCTTCTATTTTAAAAAAGCAGGGCATACATAATTTATATAATGTTCTTGGCGGATGGGAAAAAATTAAAGAACAAAAAAAGATTCAGCAGGAGAAAGAAAAGAGCGTGTTGAATTAGTGAATGGGCAATAGTGAATGGTGAATGCTTAAATCATTAACTTTTCATGTCTTTCGGGCTTAAATTCATGCTTCCATCTGCGGTGGCTCCATAAATAAATACCCGGATGTTCTTTTACAGATATTTCCAATTCACGAATCATTTTTTTTGTTAACTCTCCTTCTTTTAAACTGCGCGGGTTATCTGTAAGCATAATAAATTGCAGGTTGTAAAAACCTCTTTTACGTTTTGAAAATCTTGCATAATAAACTATGCAGTTATTAAGCTTCGCATTCTTTTCTGGTCCTGTAACAAACGGAGTTGGCTTATTAAAAAAATTACTCCAATAAGCATTGTCGGTAACTCCGGGGTTTTGATCTGCTACAAAAACAATAGCATATCTTCCTTTACTGTAAGGTGAAAAATCTCTTCTGTAATATGTAGCAGCAATCATTTTTGCATTAAAGCGCGTACGTATTTTCAAAAATAATTTATCAATAATTTTATTTACTACAGGCATGTATACAACCAGTACAGGATACTTAGAAGCAATGCTTAATGCAAGATTCGCATATTCCCAATTAAAAAAATGTCCGAGATGAAACTGCACATTTCTGCCTGAATTATATTGCTCATTTGGCATTTCAATATTAAACGTAAATCTTTTCTGCAACTGTTTTTTTGAAATACTCAGCAGCTTAATTGTTTCGATAAAATTATCAACGAGATTCTTATAAAATTGCTTTGAAATTTTTTTTCTTTCTGTTAGATTTTTTTCCGGAAAAGCTATGGCAAGATTATTCAGTACAACATCTTTTCTATAGCCCCAAACATGATAAATAAGAAAATAAAAAAAATCACTGATGAGATATATTATAAAAAAAGGAAGAAGCGAAACAAGATATAAAAAGCCATAAGCCAGGTAATACATCAGCAA
>JAICKT010000544.1 GCA_025927795.1 Parafilimonas sp.
ATAAGATGAAAGACATTGCAATATTGAAAGCGCAGGGGTTTGCACAAAGAGACATTGTAACAATTTTTTTATCACAATCACTTATTATTGGTTTTATCGGCGCTATAACCGGAATTATTCTGGGTTTTGGTTATGATGGAGTTGTAATTCTTACAGGCGAAGCAAAAGATGATTTACAAAAAAATAAAATCATGAATGTAGTAGCAGACATGCAGGGAATTTTAAACGTTTGGAATTTTATTAAGATAAAAGAAAAGGCAGACAACAATAAAAAAAGCAGCGATGTAACAAATAGTGCAGTAACTGAAAGAGATATCAAACATACAGATGAGTTTATTATGGCATAACATGTTTATTCATATCTCATCGGTTTATAGCGTACTTTATAATGATGCAAACGAATAAATACAATAATGCAACTGAAAATGTAACAACAACTGTATCAAATCAACAACCCGGTTTATTCCCTAATAAAAATCATACAACTGCATATCATTTAACCAATGAACAGGTTGCGCTTTCACTTCAAACTTCACTTCACAACGGCTTAACAAAGCAGGAAGTTAATAACCGCCTTGCAGCATTTGGTTACAATCG
Source organism: Parafilimonas sp. (assembly GCA_025927795.1). Classification (GTDB taxonomy): domain Bacteria; phylum Bacteroidota; class Bacteroidia; order Chitinophagales; family Chitinophagaceae; genus Parafilimonas. The sequence continues at coordinate 598 of JAICKT010000544.1, forward strand.
GCTTACTGTAAAAAAAGAAAAAACAATTGCACAGGTTTTATTGCAGCAGTTTGCAAGCGTTGCGGTCTATCTTTTATTAACGGCAGCATCTATTTCTTTTATACTGAACGATGTTGCAGAAGGAGTTGCTATTATAATTGTGCTACTGTTAAATGCGGCTATCGGCTTCGCTATGGAATGGCAGGCTGTAACTTCTTTAAAAGCGCTTAAAGAATTAGATATAACTAGAGCAAAACTGATACGTAATGGCACATTAGAAGAAGTTTCATCAGAAGAAATTACAGTTGGTGATTTATTATATGTTGAAGCAGGTGATGTAATTGCCGCAGATGCAAGAATTGTTGTTAGCACGCAATTGCAAACAGAGGAATCTGCTTTAACAGGAGAGTCGCTTCCTGTTCAAAAAAATACAACTGCGTTGCCTTTAAACACTGTTGTTGCCGAAAGAAACAATATGTTGTATAAAGGCACTTCTGTTACAAATGGAAATGCCAAAGCCATTGTAACAGCAACAGGCAATAATACTGAGCTTGGAAAAATCTCAGCAATGGTTCAGCAGGCAAAACCCGAAGCAACACCACTTGAAAAACAATTGCAGGCATTAAGTAAAACACTGGTTTGGATAACACTCTTCATTGCGGTTGGTATTTACATTATCGGCATTAGTAAAGGCAACAATTATTTTCTTATGCTTGAAACAGCTATAGCGATGGCTGTTGCTGCAATTCCTGAAGGCTTACCAATCGTTGCAACTATAACACTCGCAAAAGGCATGTTGCGCATGAGCAAACAAAATGTTATCGTAAAACAATTACCTTCTGTTGAAACACTGGGCAAAACAGATATTATATTAACCGATAAAACAGGAACGCTAACGCATAACCGCATTACTGCAGATATTGTTATTACCAATATAAAAAAATATGAAACGCGTTTACATGAAGACACAAAAAAAGACAGGCTGGCTTTATACTGGCTACATACAGTTGCTGCTTTATGTAATAATGCAGTTATACATGAAGATAAAAATATCGGCGACCCGCTTGAAGTTGCTTTGCTCGAATTGGTAAATACAACTTATCCTTCAAAAAAAATTATTAAACATTACATTAAAGAAGATGAACTGCCATTTAATTCGGAGAACAAGTGCATGGCAACTTTGCATTCAGCCAGGCATAAATATGTTATATCAGCAAAAGGTGCTGCAGAAAATTTATTGAATTATTGTACACATGAATTATCAGGAAAGGAAATAAAAATCCTGAATGATAAAAGCAAATATGAATGGCTTGATAAAAATGAAAAACTTTCCGCACAAGGCTTTCGGGTGTTGGCGTTTGCTTATAAAAAAATAAATGAAAAACCTTCAGGCGATTTTATGCATGATTTGGTTTTTCTTGGTCTTATCGCATTTTCAGATCCGCCAAGGCAAAATGTAATTCATGCTATTCAAACCTGTAAACATGCGGGTATAAAAATAGTAATGGCCACTGGTGATCATCCTGCAACTGCATTACACATTGCGCAACAACTTGAACTGAGCGATAAGAAAAGCCATTCGATCTCAGGAAAAGATTTAAAAGATATTAATCAACTTAACACAAAAGAAAAAAATGAAATTTTAAATGCTTCTGTATTTGCAAGAGTAACACCTGAACAAAAGCTGAACATAGTTTCCCTTTACCAAAAACAAGGACATATTGTTGCTATGACAGGCGATGGTATTAATGATGCACCGGCATTAAAAAAAGCAGACGTTGGTATTGCTATGGGTGAACGGGGAACGCAAATAGCAAAAGAAGCAGCCGATATAATTTTAAAAGATGATTCATTCAATTCTATTGCCCTGGCGGTTGAGCAGGGCAGAATAATTTTTGAAAATATTC
>JAICKT010000284.1 GCA_025927795.1 Parafilimonas sp.
CTCTTGTTACATTTCTCGGCGGCTATGGCAACGCTGTTTTTATTTTTTCATTCATTTTTCTAATCGGTTTTATCACAACTTATTTATCAAACAAGAAATTGAAACCTGAAATTGATTAAGCCGTTCAGTAATCATCGCGCTTTATTAAATCAGAAATCATACATCAAAAAATCAGAAATTATTATGGCACACATAAACGTACCGGAAGGTGTTCCCGGCATTCGCAGCCTCGTAATGTTTCGTCCTGAAACAGGCAAACCATTATATGAATTAGCACAGGTTTTATTACGCCGCAAATCCACATTAAGCGAAGCAGAACGGGAATTAATAGCAGCTTATGTTTCTAAAAGAAATGATACCATGTTTTGCATGATGAGTCATGCAGCAGCATCAAAAGCATTCTATGGTGATGATGCAACTATTGTTGATGATGTATTAAAAGATATGCACCAGGCAAACATTAGTAATAAAATGAAAGCACTGTTACACATTGCAGGCAAAGTGCAGATACTTGGCTCAGCAGTAAAACAGGAAGATATAGATGCAGCAAGAACCGAAGGCGCAACAGACAAAGAAATACATGATACAGTTTTGATCGCTGCTGCATTCAGCATGTTTAATCGCTATGTTGATGGGCTTGCAAGCTTTACTCCAACAGATGAAAAAGAATATGAAGCAATGGGCATTCGCATGGCGGAGAAAGGATATATCACGCCCCCAACCCCTAAAGGGGGGCGATAAAACCATTAACTAATTTTTTAAAATAACTAATAATGAATATGAAAGAAGATATAAAAAATGAAGCTGCATCTCATACTCCCCTTCAGGGGATGGGGTCATCTTTTATTAATCTTGAAAACGATTTGCCCGGCATTCGCGGACCGATGCAATACAGTCCTGAAACAGGGAAGGCATTAAATGAACTTGCAGAAATTTTATTGCATGATGATAACAACACATTATCGCGTGGTGAACGTGAAATGATTGGCGCTTATGTGTCATCAGAAAATGATTGTTTCTATTGCCAGAATGTACACGGCGCATTGGCGCAACATTATTTTGAATGCGATATGCAGTTGATTGATGATATAAAAAAAGATTACGAGTCAGCATCCATCTCACGCAAATTAAAAGCATTGCTAAGTATTGCAGGCAGCGTACAAAAAGGCGGCAAGTATGTTACGACTGAACAAGTAGAACATGCGAAAAATCTGGGCGCAACCGATAAAGAAATACACGACACAGTTTTGATTGCCGCTGCCTTCTGCATGTTCAATCGTTATGTTGACGGATTGAATACATGGGCGCCGCAAGACAGGCAGGTGTATATTGAGCGTGCACCCATGCGTGCGAAAGAAGGGTATGCAAATATTGATTTAAATAAATAAAAATTAATAACAAACGGTCTGACGCTTTTGAAGCGTCTGACCGATAAAAACAAACTATGAAAATGAAAACATACCCGGTTGGCAGTGTGCCTCGTCCAAAATATTTAGTGGATGCATTAGGCGCATTTGCACAACAACAAATCAGCGAAAATGAATTACAGCAATTATTCGATAAAGCTTTAAAAGAAACCATTCAGCGTTTTGAAGAAACAGGCTCGCCTGTTATAACAGATGGCGAACAAACAAAACCAAGCTTTGCAACTTACCCGATAAGCGGTATAAAGAATCTTTCACCTGATGGTGTTGTTATTCCATTTGCCGATGGTCATACACGGCAATTGCCAAAAATAACTGCAGGTCCTTTTCATTATACAACTTATGCTGATGGTTATTTAAAGAAGGCAAAACAGTTAACATCGTTGCCGGTTAAACAGGCAGTAATTTCTGTGTCTGCAATTAGTTTGTTGTATCCGCAGGAAGGCATAGAAAATTATTCGCAGGAACAATTTATAAATGATTTGGTAAATGAAGCAGAAGCGGACATCAGGAGATGTTTAAATGCAGGCGCTCATCTTGTGCAAATTGATTTTACTGAAGGAAGATTGGCTTTAAAACTTGACCCATCAAAAGGCTTATTAAAATCTTTTATTGATTTAAACAACAAAGTGCTTTCACGTTTTTCTGAAGAAGAAAGAAAAAAAATAGGCGTGCATTCATGCCCCGGAGGCGACCATGATTCTACACACAGCGCAGATATAAGTTATGCTGATTTTTTGCCATTGTTGTTTGAATTGAATGCGGGCAATTTTTTTCTGGAATATGCAGGAGAAAAAAATAAACAGGATGTGTTGCAATCCATCAAAGAAAATTTGCGCCCAAATCAAACCGTGTTTATTGGTGTAACGGATGTGCTGAATCCGCGTGTTGAAACACCTGAAGAAATACGCGATACAATTTTAGAAGCATCAGAAAAAATTCCGGTACAACAGCTCGGTACAACAGATGATTGCGGCTTCTCTCCTTTTGCAGATGATATTTCCACATCGAGAGATACAGCGTTTGCAAAAATTAAAGCACGTGTTGAAGGAACAAAACTCGCTGAACAAAAACTTTCAAATAATAGTAACGAAAAACTGGTCTGATGCTTTTGAAGCGTCTGACCGCACAAAACATCAGCAATGAAAAGTTATAAAAAAGGTAGTCTTTTAGTTGCAATCATCATAAGCGCTTTACATGTTTGTGGTCAAAAATTCAGTGCAAGCTTTACACCATCTGCATCTAATGAAAACTTTTCGGGCAAAGTGCTTTTGTATCTCTCAAAAGAATCAAAATCTCCAAAAGATGAAATGGTTGGCATTGAAAAATTTCCCTGCTTTTCAATTACTGTAAACAATGTAGAGCCAAATGATAAAGTTGTATTTGATGATAATGCAGTTGCTTATCCAACTAGGCTTTCTGATATTGAAAGAGGTAAATACTACGCTCAAATTGTTTGGGATAAAAATGAAGGCGGTCGTTCAATTGCTGAAAGCCCGGGTAACATATATAATAATGCAATAACTGTTCAGCTTACAAAAAACACAAATGCAATTTTCAATATCATTTGCAATAATGTAGTAAAAGAAAAAAGTTTTGTTGAAACACAATTTGTAAAAGAGCTTAAGGTTTCTTCTGCGTTGCATTCTGCATTTTATAAAAGAGCAACAACTATTAATGCGGCGGTTCTTCTTCCAAAAGAATATTATGATGAGCCTGAACGAAACTTTCCTGTCTTGTATTGGATTTCAGGTTATGGCGGAGATTATCATAATTATTCCGGCACTAACAATCCTTCTTTACCAGTTGATACAACACCATGCATAAGGGTTTTTCTTGATGGTAATTGTTCGCTCGGTCATTGTGTGTATGCAAACAGCGATAACAATGGGCCGTGGGGTGATGCGCTTACCCAGGAATTGATTCCGCAGGTTGAAAAAACATACAGAGCAAACAAAGCAAGATTGCTGACCGGACACAGCAGCGGCGGCTGGACGGTTTTATGGTTGCAAACGCATTATCCAAAAGTGTTTGATGCATGCTGGTCAAGTTCTCCTGACCCTGTTGATTTCAGAAGTTTTCAAAAGGTGAATTTGTATGAAGACAAAAATATTTTTTATGCAGGCGATAGTTCGTTAAGAGCAGCAGGAACAATTGCCGGACGTTATCCGTGGATTACTATGAAAACGATGTTACAGATGGAGCATGTGATTTATCGCGGTGAACAGATGCATTCTTTCGATGCAGTCTTCAGTGTGAAAAATAGTGATGGTTCTCCGCGCAGGTTATGTAATGCATCAACCGGCGTAATTGACCCGGTAACAGTAGAACATTGGAAGAACTATGATATTTCACTTTATGTAAGAAACAACTGGCAGCAACTTGAACCCGATCTTAAAGGAAAGATAAGAGTATCTGTAGGCGAGCAGGATAATTTCTTATTGAATTATGCCGTGCATTTATTCGATGATGAAATGAAAAAGATTGATGCAGGTTTTGTATTTGCCTATTATCCCGGCGACCATTTTACTGTATCAACACCGGAATATAAAACGGCAGGTTATCAATTCTTAGAACAGAAATACAATGAAATAAAAGACAAATAAAAAATCAAACTAAAACAAACGGATGACAACCTTCAAAAGGTTGTCATCCTTAATAAAAAAGTTGAATAAATAAAAATCAAACTATGAAGTTGAAACGTCATGTCGACGATAGGAGACATCTCTTGAATTATTAACTGTTCAAACTCTAAGAGACCTCTCCTTACGTCGAGGTGACGACATAAACATCAAAACAGAATTTATAAATCAAAACATTCACATCACACAAAAAACAAATTATGCCACACATAAACGTAGATGAAAACTTGCCGGGTATACGAAGCTTAATGGCTTTCAGCCCCGAAACTGCAACACCCATGGGCAAACTTGCCAACTTAATGCTGCGCACCAATGAAGGCTTAAGCATGGCAGAAAGAGAAATGATCGCTGCTCATGTTTCTTATCTCAATGATTGTTTTTACTGCCAGCAATCACATGGCGCTATTGCCGCTTGTTATTTAAATGGTGATACAGATTTGGTTGAGCAAGTAAAGAAAGATTATGAACAAGCAGAAATTTCTGATAAGATGAAAGCCTTACTAAGCATTGCCGGCAGTGTACAAAAAGGCGGTAAGCATGTAACAGAAGAACAAATTAAAAAAGCAAAAGAAGAAGGTGCAACAGACAGAGACATTCATGATACAGTATTAATTGCTGCGCTGTTTTGCATGTTCAACCGTTATGTTGACGGGCTTGCAGCCAACACGCCGACAGACCTTTCTACTTATCCGTTAAGAGCAAAGCAAATTGCAGAACATGGTTACGGTAACTATATTTTTTCAATACCGCAACCTGCATAAAAATTCAAAACAATCATTGAAAGACTGGCTCAGTCTTAAAGACTGAGCCAGTCTGGAATAACAAGTCCGCAACCAGTATAAAACCTGACGAGGTTTAGAAATAAAAAAATAATAATCATCAAATCTCAAAACTTTAATATCAAAACACAAATGAAAAAATTGATAATCATCACAACGATGATGTGGTTAATGATAACGCCACTTCTTTCGCATGCACAAAACAATACTGTTAATTTACAGGTTAAAGAATCCAACGGTCAGCCAATACCGGCGGCAACAATTTTGGTTGATAAAAAAAGAACGCTGATTACAGATGCGCAGGGAAAAATTGCCATACCAAATGCAGGCAACTCCATCATCACTATCAGCGCAACAGGATTTAAATCGCAAACAATAAAAGCAGATACTTTAACGCAACCAACAATAACGCTTGAACAGGACGTTGCTAATCTTGATGAAGTAGTTGTAACAGGTTTATCAACCACAGTAAAAAGAAGAAATCTTGCGAATGCGGTTACAACTATTTCATCAAAAGAATTAACGGGCACCGCACCCGCACAAACTTTAGATGCAGCGCTGGAAGGAAAAATTCCCGGCGCTTACATCAATGCAAATTCGGGTGCACCTGGCGGCGGTATATCTGTTAAGTTACGTGGCGTAACTTCTGTATATGGCAACACACAACCTTTATATGTTGTAGACGGAGTGTTTATTGACAACAGCGTTACTTCTGCGGGATTAAATACAGTTACATCGGCAGCAAGTGGCGGTTCGCCAACATCTACACAAGATAATCCATCAAGCCGTATTGCAGATATAAACCCCGAAGACATTGCAAACATTGAAATTTTAAAAGGCGCATCTGCAGCAGCTATCTATGGTTCAAAAGCTGCAGCAGGTGTAATCATCATCACTACAAAAAGAGGAAGACAGGGAAAAACATCCATCAATGTTTCGCAGGATTTGGGGTTGATTACTGCAAGAAAATTATTGGGAGTAAGACAATTTACTGCAGACCGTGCTGCAAGTTTATCAAGCGACAGCGCAACAAGCGCAGCATTAAAACAGCAA
>JAICKT010000128.1 GCA_025927795.1 Parafilimonas sp.
CTGCAACTTTTTTTCCTTGTTCAATCGAAGCAATTAATGTTCCCGAACAACCTAATTCTACATCATCAGGATGTACACCAAAAGCGAGTATATCTGTTTTCATAAAATCAAATGTAAATGAGAAGAGGGAGGATTTTAAAATTCGGAATCGAGAAATTTTAAAAAGCTATTTTGATGTGAGAATTACTCCCTTTAGGGATGGGGTTTAACTGCGTCTTACGCCGTACATTCTCTCAACATCCTGAACAATTGTTTCCATATCATGATCATCACCATTAGGATTATATGGCTGGCGCAGATTAGAACCAAATATTAAAGCAACAGTTTGCCAGAACCCGGCGCTAAACCTGCCTTTATAATCATCAATAATTTCGTAACAATTATTACCCGTTTGGCGATTAATTAATTTCATTAAAACTTTTCCCTGGTAAACAGAAAGCTGCGTAAGCTTATCAGCAAACTCACTCTTTAATTGTTTTTCATTTGCCTGGATAATTTCTTTACGTTTTTTTTTGTCTTTAACGTTTGCTAACTGCGCATTAATAGAATTCATTACCTGCGAAGCTTTTATCGCATAAGGATATGTTACATACACAGCATTGCGCAAACGCGTCCATTCGGCATAACGCTTTTTATAAATGCCACGCAATTGTCCGGTTACATATATATCCTGCAGCCAGGAACACGGAATTGTATCGCCATCGGGTTCAGGGCAAGCTTCAACAATTACAGTATCACTTACAGCAAGATGATTTTTGCCAACAAGCGGTGGTTTATTTTGTGCAGATGTATGCAGCGCAACACCCACGCACATAAAAAGTACAGTGAAGCGTAATGTGAGCAGATGAAATTTTTGCGGCTGCATAAAAATAAAGCGTGTGTAAATATAGATTGATCGCTGCTAATTTATACGAGCTTAAAATATAAAGTAACCTTTAAAAATTGTTATATTTAATGTGATACCTCGGTAAGAAAATTATTTGTTTTTCTATGCAATTGCGCCACTTTTCCAAAGAAGTAAGCCTTTGCGATTATTAAGCTTTAATTTTTTCGGCGACCAAAATCCGCTTCTTTGAAGATTTAATTGAAGCCATTGTACGAACACGCTGGATAATACTTAAAATAAACCCGGTTACCATAATTATAATTCCAATCCATAACACATTTATAAACGGAAACTGGTAAACTTTTAGTGTAATTATATCCTGTATGCTTTGGTCTTCTTTAATTCCTAATTCAATTTTGCCTCCATCAGCATCAGCCAATTTATTGAACTTAATAATAAGGCTTTGTGCAATTACTGTATCAGGAATATTTCTAAGCTGATTATCTTTTAATGCAACCACTGGCATTGCTTTGTATTCTCTTCCATCTTTTGTAATCACTGTCATGTTCATACCAATGCCTACTTCGCCGGGCAATAATTTTTTATTTAATGAATCGGCGTTCTTAACAACGCTGTTTAAAATAATTACTCCGTTTGAATAAAAAACCGAATCGCCTGCTTTCATGTCAACAGGTCTGAACTTACTTGTGTCATCCGTCGTTCCATTTTGCATAGCTGAAACATAAACAAATATGTCGCGGTTCCAGTAATGCTTTTTATCTGGATTTGCAGAATTCCCTTCCTGTCCTTTGTTATTTTTTATTACATCAGGATAAACATTAAACTTATCTTTCCCATCCTTGCTTATAAACTGCAGTTCAAAATATTTTTTGTGGTTTGATGTATTGAATGTATCACGCGTATAAGTAACATCATATTTACCCATATCTGTTTTTATGCCTTTGAACAGGGTGATATTTTCCGCAGGGTCATAATCTTTTGATTTTTGCAAAAGCGCAATGCCCGTTGTGTTTTCACTCAACACAGCTTTTCTGCTTGATGAAATAATAATTCCCATCAGCGCCAGCGCAAAACCTATATGCGCAATAGAAGCGCCGGCAGATTTCATTTTGCCTTTCAATCCAATCCATATATAAGCGAAATTTGCAACCACACCATACACAGCCGCAAACATGGCAATATGAATAGCAACCATAAAACCTGCGCCTTTTACATCATAATTTATATTTCCAAAAAAGCTAATGCAAAGGCTTATTGCAAGTGCAATAATGGTAGGCGTTAAAATCTTTTTATAAAAAACATTTTTGCTGGTGTTCTTATATTTAAAGTATTGTGTGATGGCAGTAAGCACACCAATAATTATTGCAATAAAAACCTGTATTTGATTGTAAGAAAAAACCGGGTCTTCAGGTTCGGCTACATTTGTTCCAAAAATTTTATTATAAACAGGAATAGATGTTTTTGCCGTGATGATGATAGATGATAAACACAAAACCAAAGCGCCGATAAACATCCAGAATTCGCGGCTGTATGTATTTTCTTCTTTGTGAATGGTTGGAATTTTTTTACTGCGATAGAAATATAAAACCATTGCCGGAATAAAAAATATCAGAATAAAACAAACAAGCTGCGTGGTCATATCCTGTTCTGTAAATGCATGAACAGATGTATCGCCTAAAATTCCGCTGCGTGTTAAGAAGGTAGAATATAAAACGAGTGTAAAAGAAAGTATATAAAATATGTATGTGCTTTTTAAAGAGTAACCACTGCTCTTATAAACAAGATTTGTGTGTAAGCCGGCAATCATCATTATCCAGGGAACAAGTGATGCATTTTCTACTGGGTCCCAAACCCAATAACCACCAAAGGTTAAACTTTCATAAGCCCACGCTGCGCCCATCATAATGCCGGTTGCTAAAACTGCGCCTGAAAATGCAGCCCATGGAATTGCATACTTTGTCCATGAATGATCATTCTTAACCAAGCCGCCAATGGCATAAGCAAACGGAACAATGGTTGATGCAAAACCTAAAAACAAAACCGGCGGATGTATTACCATCCAGTAATTCTGTAATAATGCATTTAAATCATTGCCTTCGTAAATTTTTGGGAATTGTAAATAATCAGGATTGGTAAAAAGAACAGGCGCATTTAATTCATTACGTAATAAAGCAAACGGATTACTGCCAACCTTTGCTCCAAAAAAATAAATACCGAGCAACATAGTAGCAATACAAACCTGCGCAAAACTTATTACCATCAATACCGGTGCTTCCCATTTTTTAGCACGCCAGATTAAAATCCATCCCAACACACAATGCCAAATGTTCCATAGCATAAAACTGCCTTCCTGTCCTTCCCAAAAACTGGCGAATAAATATTTTTTTTCTAAGCTGCGCGATGAATGATTCCACGCATAATAATATTCGTGATAATGATTTGAAATAATATAATACAGCGTAAGAAAAATTCCGAATACACAAATGGTTTCAATAAAGAAAGCGGTTCTTGCAAGTTTAATCCAGCTCTTTTGTTCAGCTAATAAATTATTTCGTGAAGCTTTGAAAAATGCAATGGTAGCAACAAGCGACGCAACAAAAGAAAGTACCGCAAAACCATGACCTAACTCTCCATAAAATAAATGTTCACCGTTATACTTCATCGCAGGTTATTGTACGGATGCGCTTACATTTTTTGCATTCGCATTCGCATCATCTTTATATTTTGAAGGACATTTAAGCAGAATATCTTTGCATTCAAATTTTCCGTCTTCAACTTTTCCTTTTAACACAAGCCTTTCGCTTTTCTCCATATCCGTTGGCTTTGAATTATGATATACAACTTCTATAGAATTTCCTAATGTATCAATAGCAGTAAACGTAAGATAATTGGGATTTTTAACCGGATCATAATTCATCGGCTGACTTTTATCCATCTTAGCGATAAGATTTACAAACTTGCCGGGTTTTTGTTTGGCAGAAGCAATGGTTTCGTAAGTAGTTACATCGCCCATAAAACTAATCAGCGTTGCAATTGCAATAGCAATAAGTACCAGCGCCACAATATGCGTTTTCTTCATGCAAAAAATTTCGTGGCAAAATTAACTCAAAACAACATGCAATAATTTTAAGATTATAAAATGATTTTGTTAAGAATAATTTTGATAGGAACGATTTAAGCTACGTGTAGTAAATACAAAGTATCTTGCACAACTTTTCAAAAATATATTAATGGCTGACCTCTCGAACTTTGATATTAACGCCGTTTGTAACCGTAACAATAATATATTCGGACTACCCTTTACAGAAGAAGATGCGCAGGTTATTTTATTACCCGTTCCCTGGGAAGTAACCGTTAGCTGCAGCGACGGCACAGCAAGAAGCGCTGAACATATTTTTAAAGCAAGCATGCATATTGATTTATTTGATGTGGATGTGCCCGATGGATGGAAAAAGGGCTTTTACATGCGCGACCCGGATAAAAAAGTTTTAATGAAAAGCGATTATCTGCGCAAAGAAGCTGAATTATATATTGATTTCATTGCACATGATCATGAAATAAATAATAATAAGTTCATGATGAAAAGTTTGAAAGAAATTAATGAAGGCAGCGTGATTTTAAATAAATGGGTTTACGAACAAACAAAAGATCTTTTAACAAGAAATAAATTAGTTGGATTAATTGGCGGCGACCACAGCGTTTCACTTGGTTATCTTAAGGCGCTTGCAGAAAAATATAACAATTACGGCATTTTACAGATTGATGCACATTGCGATTTGCGCAAAGCTTATGAGAGTTTAGATTATTCTCATGCAAGTATTATGTATAATGCTTTAAATGAAATTTCAGCAATTGAAAAATTAATACAGGTTGGTATAAGAGATTATTGTGAAGAGGAGTGGAAGTACATCTGCAATAGTAATTATAAAGTTATCGCTTATTTTGATGAGAAAATAAAAGAGCGGGAATATAACGGTGAATCATGGAAACATATAACTGATGAAATAGTAAATCATCTGCCGGAAAATGTTTATATAAGTTTTGATATTGATGGACTGGACCCTAAGCTTTGTCCGCATACTGGAACACCTGTGCCCGGCGGATTTAATGTTGAACAAATGATTTATCTTTTTAAGAAATTAGTTGAAAGCGGGCGTAAACTAATAGGCTTCGATCTTGTTGAAGTAGGTATTGGCGATACCGGCTACGATACACTGGTTGCATCAAGATTGCTTTGGAAAATGTGCAACCTGTTGGTAAAAAGTAATAATTAATGAGGGGACAAAAAGAATACGATTTTATAGTAACGCTCAAACATCAGGATTATAAAGTATATGATGTGATAACCGTTTTACTTTGTGTGATGACCTTAGCTGCTTTTGTGTTTGCCATTATGCGCACAGGTTTTGCCACATACAATTGGGTAAATATTTTTTTAGCTGCGTTTATTGTAATTCATCTTTTTATTACCACCATCAATCTTAATAAAAAAGAAGTTATTGCAACATTCAAATGGAGTTTGTTTGCAGCGGCTTTTTTATGGCTGTTGTACCCTTTGCATGTTCCGGCTATTGGAATTTTTTATATTATCGCGGCTTTGCTTGAACGCCAGGTAAAATTTCCGCAGGAAATTGGTTTTAGTAAAGATTCAGTAACGTTTAATATGTTTCCTTTTAAAAATTATAGCTGGCAACAATTTAAAAACGTTATGCTGAAAGATAATATTCTTACACTTGATTTCAGCAATAATAAAATTCTGCAAAAAGAAACAGAGTCTGATGTTTCTTCTGAAACGGAAAAGGAATTTAATGAATTTTGCAGACAGCAGATGGCTATTAATTCATAGCGGCATTGCAATTTTTCTTACCATAAATTATCTCTGTTAATCATGAACTTTCGGTATCAACTTTAATTATGCTTTCACAATCTCCATATATATTATACTCCGATGGCAAAGGAAATATTTTTGAAGACAAAAGTTTGTATGCTGTTGGTCGTGCAGGATGGGATGCTTTTGCCATTGAAAAAGAAGATTGGATAGAATTGCCTCAAGGAGGAAATTTATACGAGCTGCCTGGTCGCAGAGGCATTGGTATTGATGTGCGCACAGGCAATATGCGCTTATGCGAAAAAGGGTGGGCAGTAGCTGCGTTTATTCCACCAGCACATACAGGTTTATATTTAGCTGCGTATGAAAGTTTACCCGATGCACCAACGCTTCCTTTATTTTGTTATACCGCTGCTGGTTGGTTGAATAATAAATTTTATGTGCCTGCTGTAAGAATTGAAAACGACATTCGCCAGGAACATGCTGGTTATAATGAACACAACATACAAAACGGCGCCGCATATTTATTGGAACATTATCCGCACAACCGTTTGGTAAAACATTTAATGCAGAATTGTTGCTTAACCTATCATTGCCCCGCAGCAAAAAATTTGTCTTTAGGCAGATGGGAATGCCCGGTTCCTACATCGCCTGCATGTAATGCAAATTGTATTGGCTGCATTTCTTTTCAGCCAGAAGAAGAAACAATTGTTTCTACGCAAGACCGGTTAACATTTAAACCAACTGCAGAAGAAATTGCTGAGTTTACGGTTCCGCATTTATTAAATGCGCCTTATCCTATTGTAAGTTTTGGACAAGGCTGTGAAGGCGAACCTTTGCTTATGTGGGAAACAATTCGTGATGCAATAATTGAAATAAGAAAACATACACACAACGGCAGCATCAATATAAATACAAATGGTTCTAAGCCTGAAGCTGTGAAAGCCTTGTGTGATGCAGGTTTGAACAGCATTCGCGTGAGCATGAACAGTGCACAAAAACATATTTATACTGCTTATTACAGACCCAATAATTATGTGTTTGAAGATTTAATTGAAACGCTTAAAACTGTTCGCAGTTATAGCGGATGGACGAGCATAAATTATTTTGTTTTTCCGGGAATGACTGATACTGTTGACGAATATGAAGCACTGCGAAAATTAATTATTGAGACTGATTTATGCATGATTCAATGGCGCAATTTTAATATAGATCCTGACTGGTATTTAGGCAAACTCGGCGTTACAGAAACCGGTGAAATGTTTGGCATAAAACAATTGATGCAATTATTAAAAGAAGAATTTCCGTACCTAAAATTTGGTTATTATAATCCGCCGATAGAAAGAATTAAAGGAAATTTTGAAAGTGATTTTGCCAACGTGCATTAACGCAGTTTCCAATATTTTCATAAATTCAATCATTAATAATTACTTTTCTTTGTAAGACATACAATCTTATGCTCTATTCAATGACAGGTTATGGACGTGCAGAAAAATCAATCGGCGAAAAAGTCTTTATAGCGGAGTTGCGTTCATTAAACGGGAAACAATATGATATACGAATTGCCATTCCTTCCTTACTTAAACCTTACGAGTTTGAGATTAGAAATATGATTAATGAAGGTTTAATGCGCGGCAGCATTGAAGTTATCATTACTATAAAACAAAATGGTGCAGAAAAAGGTGCACTAATTAATACAGCATTGGCAAAATCATATTATGAACCCATGCGTGTGTTGGCGGCGGAGTTGGGTTTATCTCAGGAAAATATTTTAAATACTTTGCTTAAACTACCAGATGTAATTGCACCATCAACAGATGTTATTGCAGAAGATGAATGGCTGTTGTTTAAAGATGTTTTACAATCTGCAATTGATGATTTAAATAAACACCGGCGTGATGAAGGCAAAAGCATGGAAGATGATTTGTATGCGAGAATTGCCAACATTGAATTACAACAGGCAGCTATTGCTACGCTTGAACCGCAACGCAGAATTAAAATAAAAGAAGGTTTGCAAAAATTGCTCGAAGAAAATGTTGGCAAAGAAAATTATGATAGAAACCGGCTTGAGCAAGAGCTTATTTTTTATATCGAAAAAATAGACATTAGTGAAGAGCAGGTACGCTTAAAAAATCATTGCGAATATTTTAAAGATGTGCTGAAAGAAAACACAATAAGCAAAGGGAAAAAGCTTTCTTTTATTCTGCAGGAAATTGGAAGGGAAATAAATACAACCGGTTCCAAGGCTTATGATTCAGATATTCAAAAATGCGTTGTGCTGATGAAAGATGAATTGGAAAAAGCGAAAGAACAAATTTTAAACGTGCTCTAAGTATGCGTTTAATAAAATTCAGTATCGGCTTTTTATTATCAATTATTTTGATGCAATCGTGCAACACAATTGATGTGTATGAACAAACCATCCCGATTCCAAAACATGCATGGAAAAGCAACCTTCGTTTAAATTTTACTGCTGTAATTAAAGACAGTATAGGTTATTATAATATTTATTTTGTTCTGCGTCATTCAGAGTCTTATCACTTTAATAATATTTGGCTTGATTTTACAGCAGCTTTTCCAAATGATAGCGCAAAAACACAACGCTTAAATCTTCAACTGGCAACCGGCAACGGCTGGCTGGGTACATCGATGGATGATATAATTGAACAGCGCCTGCTGATTAATAAGCAACCAATCCGTTTGCCTGCGGGAACATATAAATTTTCACTATTGCAAATCATGCGTGAAGACCCGCTTCAAAATATTTTAAATGCAGGTATTCGCATCGAGAAAGTAGTGCAATAAATTTGGTGAACATTTTGCAGAAGAAATTGTTTCCACAATTTTTCATTACAATTTTAATATACATGCCAGCTATAAATTTTACACAACTGCTTCTGCACAATGCAGAATGTTTAAAGCCATTCGCAATAACACTTACACGCGATTCAGAAGATGCAAAAGACCTTTTCCAGGAAACATTATACCGTGCACTTGCCAACGAAGACAAGTACAGCATAGGAACTAATATTAAGGCATGGCTTTATACAATTATGCGTAATATTTTTATAAATAGTTACCGCAAAAAATCAAAACAGAATATTGTAGCCGATGTTTCTGCAAACGAATTCTTACTTAATTCCGCAAAAGCAACAACAGCCAACGATGCCATTGCATCTCTAAACATGCAGGAAATACATAAGATAATTAATAATCTCCCTGAAATTTTTAAATCACCATTCATGCTGCACTTTGATGGTTTTAAATATGATGAGATTGCCGAAATGTTGCACGAACCATTAGGCACTATAAAAAGCCGCATTCATTTTGCGCGTAAGCTTTTGAAAGCACAGGTAGATCATTACTGATATTTGCAGTGTGACAGAAAAAAAAGTTGTAATTATTGGAAGCGGTTTTGCCGGTATGTCTGCAGCATGTTTTATGGCAAAGGAAAACTGGCAGGTTACAGTGCTTGAAAAACTTGAGCAACCCGGTGGCAGAGCAAGGCAATTAAAAGCAGAAGGTTTTACGTTTGATATGGGACCAAGCTGGTATTGGATGCCTGATATATTTGAACGTTTTTTTCAACAGTTTAATAAAAATGTTTCTGATTATTATTCTTTAAAACGCCTCGACCCTTCTTACAGAATTTATTGGGAAGATGATTTCACAGATATTCCTGCAGATTATAAATCATTAAAAAACGTATTTGAAAACTTAGAATCAGGCGCTGGTAAAAAACTTGATAAATTTTTAGAAGAAGCCGCTTATAAATATAAAGCCGGAATGCAAAAACTTGTTTTTAAACCTGGCTTGTCTGTTACAGAATTTTTAGATGCAGATTTATTAACCGGCATTTTTAAACTCGATGTTTTTACTTCAATTAAAAAACATGCCGGGAAGTTTTTTAAGAATAAAAAATTACAGCAACTGCTTGAATTTCCTGTACTGTTTTTAGGCGCAACGCCTGATAAAATTCCTGCATTGTACAGTTTGATGAATTACGCTGATATTAAAGGCGGCACATGGTTTCCGCAAGGCGGAATGTATAGTATTGTTGATGCGATGTATAAACTGGCACTTGAACTTGGCGTGCAATTTCACTTAAATACAAATGCAAAAGCCATTAATATTGAAAATGCAAAAGCAAAAAATGTTTTAGCTGAAACAAACGGTGAACAGATTTTCTTTAATGCTGATGTTGTAATATCAAACGCAGATTATCATTTCACAGAAAATAAACTATTGCAACCGCAATACAGGAATTATTCTAAAGAATACTGGAATAAAAAAACAATGGCGCCCTCCTGCATTTTATATTATGTAGGATTAGATAAAAAACTTGAAAATACCTTACATCACTCTTTATTTTTTGATACTTCTTTCACACAGCACGCAAATGAAATTTATACTGAAAAGCAATGGCCTTCTGATCCTTTGTTTTATGTAAGTGCAACTTCTGTAACGGACGAATCATTAGCACCGCCTGGTTGTGAAAACCTTTTCTTTCTTATTCCTGTTGCTGCAGGCCTTGCAAATGATACTGGTGAATTACGCGAATTTTACTTTAACAAAATAATAACCAGGTTCGAAAGAAGAATCAATCAAAAAATAAAAGAAAACATCGTCTTTAAAAAATCCTTTGGCTATAGCGATTTCGTACATGATTATAATGCGTTTAAAGGCAACGCTTACGGATTGGCAAATACATTAATGCAAACAGCAATTTTGAAACCTTCAATAAAAAATAAAAAAATACAAAATCTTTTTTATACCGGTCAACTAACAGTGCCCGGACCAGGTGTACCACCTGCATTAATAAGCGGAGAAATTGTAAGCAAACAAATAATTAAAAGTTTTCTGTAAACAATAATTAATTTTTCGTGTTATTTAAAACCTCTGAAATATTATTTACTCATCGCTTCTTATGATGTACCTGTTCAACAAAACCAGCGAAGATTGCAGCAGAATTACTGCTGAAAATTATAGCACCTCATTTGCATCTGCTATTAAATTGCTGCATAAAGACCTCAGAAATGATATATATAATATCTATGGATTTGTACGGTTTACAGACGAGATTGTTGACACATTTCATGATTATAATAAAGAAGTATTATTGCAGGCATTTTGTGATGAAACATATAAGGCAATCGAAACCGGCATAAGCCTTAACCCAATTTTACACAGCTTTCAGTTAACAGTTAATAAATACCAGCTTGATATTTCTTTGATTGACGCATTTTTTCGCAGCATGAAGTCCGATTTAAAAACAATCTGCTATGATGAAGACTTGTACAAAGAATATATTTATGGAAGTGCCGAAGTAGTTGGATTGATGTGCTTATCTATTTTTTGCGAAGGCAATAAAAAGTTATACGAGGAATTAAAAACGTATGCAAAAAGCTTAGGCGCGGCTTTTCAAAAAGTAAATTTTTTGCGTGATATAAAATCAGATAACGAGC
>JAICKT010000160.1 GCA_025927795.1 Parafilimonas sp.
ATCAGAAATAAGAAATGAGAAATTAGAAACAAGAAGCTATCAACCCAACGGTTTAATCTGTTTAAAAGGCGGTGATTTAGCGCAGGAAATTTTTGAAAGTGGATTGCGTCCAAAGCAAATTAGCATTGAAGAAATTTTTCACGAAGAATATTTTAAAGAAAAGTATTTGCTGTATCAGCCATTGAAATAAAAATATTTTTCGCCGACAAAAAAATAAAAATAAAACGCTGCAATTATTAGTTTCACCGATTATTCTTTGTTCAATATTCAACAGCTTTTACATTTGATGCAAATTTTTTAAATGAGCGATGAGAAAAATTTCATTTTAGACGTTGACAATCTCAGCATTTATTATGGCAATTTCCAGGCAGTAAAAGATGTTTCCTTTCATGTAAAGGCAGGTGAAATATTTGGCCTGCTTGGACCAAACGGTGCAGGTAAAACAAGCACATTAAGTGCAATTGATGGCTTACTAAAACCGCATTCAGGAATCATTGTTGTTGCAGGTTATAATACAAAAGAAAAACCTTTATATGCAAAAGCATCAATGGGTATCCAGTTGCAATCAACCAATTTTCAACCGGAATTAACTGTAGAAGAAATTATAGAATTGTTTGCCGGCATTTACGGTGTTGATCTTTCAAAACAAAAACTTGACAAGCTTATATCAGAAAATAATTTGCAGGAATCAAGAAATAAAAAATTCGGACAACTTTCCGGCGGACAACAACAACGTGTATCATTAAGTTTATGTGTTCTGCATGATCCCAAATTATTGTTATTAGATGAACCAACAACAGGTCTCGATCCGCAGTCACGCAGACAGCTTTGGGAACGAATGGAAGCAATGCGTGAAAAAGGTCATGGCATTTTACTCACTACCCATTCAATGGAAGAAGCAGAAGCAGTTTGTGATCGCATTGCAATTATTGATCATGGTAAAATTATTGAGATTGGTGTGCCGCAAACATTGATTGATAAACATCGCAACGATCCTGAGGTGATTGCTGTTTCAAGAAAAGGAAAAATTACTTTAGAAGATGTATTTATTGGTTTAACCGGACGCGAAGTGCGCGTATAAAATTTATTTATGCAAACAAATGTTCCAACAACTTCAACTGTACTGCAATCATTATTACGTGCAGACTTAAAAACACAGTGGCGTAATCGCCGTGCTGTAATTCTTACTATAGCTGTGCCTGTACTTATTTTATATGCCTGGCGACCACTTGTTGAAAAAGCTGGTGGTCCGTTTATTTTGGGTTCATGTATTACCGTTGGGCTTATGGCAACCGGTTTAATGGGATATACAAACAGCATTGCAAAAGATCGTGACAAAGGAATTTTCCAACGTTTGCGTGTTGCTCCATTGCCATCGTGGACAATAATGGCAAGTCGTTTATTAGTACAGCTTTTAATGATTTTTATAATAACCGGTGCAGTATTAATTTCAGGCTACGCACTTGACAATATAACTATTCCTTTAGCCGGCTATGCATTGGCATTTCTTGCCGCAATTGTTGGTGCTGCAGTTTACCTGGCGCTTGGTCAGTTAATTGTTGGTCTTATAAAAAATCCCGAAATAGTTAATGCAACAACAAGACTTGTATATTTTGTTTTTATTATGGTAGGCATGTTTGGTTCAACAGGATTATTAGGCAAAATAACAGAGCAGTATGTTATATGGACGCCATACGGAACAGTACAAACAATTATTGCGGGTGCTGTTGATCCGTCAAAATGGACAACTACTACAACACAGGCTTTATTGGTAACGATTGGTTATGCTGTCGTTTTATTTGTAATCGGCATCAGGAAATTTCAGTGGAGTTATAAGTGAAACTAATAAAGAGTTATTAAAATGATAAAAAATATCCATTGTTTTTTATTGGTTTTGTATTTATTACTATCTTATTCACAAGAGATATTTTCAAGGAAAAAAAATAGATGACATTGGCTGGTAAAATTAAATCTTCAGTTAGAAGGAATTGTGGACAGGATCGACGATGTTGAAGATTTTAATAATTGTGGAATAGTTTTTTTAACCATCTTGAAGTCGAATATTACGGATCTTTTATCACATAATACCAAATACTACTTTGTGTTATTAAAAATGGTAAAGCGGAAATATTTACAGAATGTGATTTAGGAATGAAGGGCTCACATTTAACGCTTGATACTAAAAATAAGCTTATTTCTTATAGTGATAATGGTATTCCTCAAACTGGCTCGATTTCTATAAATACCAGTAAAGAATATCAATCATACATAAAAGATCATAACGTTTTACTCAATAAATATTAATTTCAAACTATTCGTCATCAAATTTCATGTGTGGCAATACCTTCTCCATTTAAAACAATTCAGATGTTTACTTCTCATCACAAAACAAATTTTAAAAACAAAAACTTCCTACCTTTCTCTCCTCAACTTAACTTAATTATGAAACCAAGATTTGCATATGCTAATTTGTTATTAGCATTTTGTTTTATTTTAATTTTTACATCCTGTAACCAAATAAAATCTTCTTCATCAGAAACAGATTTGCTTGATGTAAAAGGTATAGATTCTTCTGTTCGTCCACAAGATGATTTCTTTCATTATGTAAACGGAACATGGATAAAAAATACAGAGATACCTGCTTCAGAATCCGCATGGGGCGCGGGTTCCATCTTATATCAAAGCACAACACAAAATTTAAAAGCTTTGCTTGATTCATGCGCTAAACTTAATGCAGCAAAAGGAACAAACGAGCAAAAAGTTGGTGATTTTTATGCAAGCGCTATGGATTCATCAGCCATAGAACAAAAAGGCATTTCGCCGCTGCAACAAGATTTACAACGCATTGCTGCTATACAAAATGCAAATGATGTTTTGCATGAAGTAGCAACAGAATATAATACCAACCTCTCTCCTATGTTTAACTTTTATGCAAACCAGGACGATAAAAACAGCAATGCGATTGTTGCACATTTTAACCAGGGTGGTTTGGGTTTACCCAATAAAGATTTTTATACAAAGCAAGATGCAGATACAAAAAATATTCGTGATGCTTATGTAAAATATATAGCAAAAATTTTAGCGCTGGCAGGTGATGATTCTAACACAGCCGAACAGGAAGCGCCTGAAGTAATGCAGATAGAATATCAATTGGCAAACGCCTCTAAAACTCCTGTTGAGTTGCGCGACCCCGAAGCAAACTATCATAAGATTGCTGTTACAGATTTTGCAAAACAAAGATCAAACATAAACTGGCAGCAATTATTGAGTGAATTAGGTGTGAAGCAAGACACGCTGTTTGTTGGTCAGCCTGAATTCTATACAGCACTCAACAGTATGATACAATCTGTACCATTGAATGACTGGAAAAATTATTTACGTTTTCATTTGATAGATTCTTATGCACCTTATTTAAGTACTGCATTTGTTGATGCGAATTTCAATATGAATAAATTGCTTACTGGTGCAAAAGAATTGCAACCAAGGTGGAAAAGAATGACTGCCTTAACTGATAATTTATTAGGTGATGCATTAGGTCAGTTATATGTAAAAAAATATTTTCCGCCTGAAGCAAAACAAAGAATTCTTGATTTGATAAATAATCTTCAGCAGGCGTATAAAGAAAGAATAGAACAGCTAAGCTGGATGAGCGATTCAACAAAACAAAAAGCGCTTACAAAACTAAATGCCATTACAAAAAAAATTGGTTATCCTGATAAATGGAAAGATTATTCTTCTATTGAAATAAATAAGAATGATTTTATTCAGAACATAAAAAATGCAAGCCATTTTATTTATGATTACAACATTAATAAAATCGGTAAACCCGTTGACCGTTCTGAATGGTTTATGACGCCACCAACAATTGATGCATATTATAATCCTTACACAAACGATATAAATTTTCCTGCAGGTATTTTACAGCCGCCATTTTTTTATAAAGATGGTGATGATGCTTTAAATTATGGAGCAATTGGTGTTGTGATTGGTCATGAAATGACGCATGGTTTTGATGACCAGGGTCGTCAATATGATGCGCAGGGAAATTTAAAAAATTGGTGGTTGGCGCAGGATTCAGCAAACTTCAGAAAGAAAGCAGATATGGTGGTAAAGCAATACAATAATTCTGTTGTGTTAGATTCATTGCATATTAATGGTGAATTAACGCAAGGAGAAAACATTGCAGATGTAGGCGGTGTTGCCATCGCATACCAGGCATTCAAAAAAACAGATGAAGGAAAATCGAATGAAAAGATTGGCGGCTTTACACCTGACCAAAGATTTTGTATGGCACTTGCAGAAATATGGAGAACGAAATGGAGAGATGAAAGAGTAAGAAGTTTTATTATGAGTAATCCGCATTCTGTTCCTATGTATAGAGTAAATAATCCAATGGCTGATCTGCCTGCATTTTATTCAGCGTTTAATGTAAAACCCGGCGATAAAATGTACTTGCCTGATAGTGCACGCGCACAGGTTTGGTAATAATATTGTTCATGTAGTGTTCAATGCGAGAAGATACCTGATTTACTGGTCGTCATTTTCAATTAGCACATTAGCTGATTAACACATTGATTTTTTTCAATTGAAATCTTTGCAGGTATGTTAGCTGTCTCCATATCCATTCAACTGGACCGTAATAAAATTTAGATAACCACCATTTACTGAAAATCGCTTGTAAAAAATAAACTATGAATGAGCACAACCAGATAATGCCAAAAGAAAAATCACCCAACAAACCAAAGCCTATTCCGTAAAAAATAATTACGTAAAGAATTGTTTCTGCTAAATAATTTGTGAGTGTCATGCAACCGAGATTGCGAAATGCATGCATTAGCCGCGGGAATCTTTTTTTATAATAAAGCTGAATAAGTGAAGTTGAATAAAATAGCGTGGTAAATAAAATGCCAATCTTCAAAAAAGGATATAAAATAAATGAAGGCGTTGAAATAATTTTTTCATCAGACAATACAACCAAAATAATATACAGCACTGTAACAACGAATGTATATTTCCAAACTTTTTTTATGAGTGAGATATTTTCATCGAGGTTTATTAATAATTGCCTGCGCAAAATATAATAGCCGAGTAAAAATCTGCCGAGGGTTTCGCTCATGTCTCTCCATTCAATCCATGTAGATATCCATTCACCAGGGTAAGTTTTATAATTGATGGCTGCAACATTTTTAAAAGAACCAAACTTATAAGTGTGATAATAACCGTTTACAACGGCGTTAAAGTCAGCAGAAAAATTTAAAAAATAATGCTGGCAAAAACGAATGCTGGTTGGCAAAACAAAAAGAAAGAAAATAGAAAACAGTAAAACAGAACGATTACTTTGTTTTTTAAAAAGCAACAAAAAGATTCCTGTGATTGCATAGATGTGTAAAATATCTCCATTCCATAAAGCAAGATTAATGCAACCAAAAATGAACAGCCAAAACATTCGTCGCAGAAAAAAACGTGTTGAATTGATATTCTTTTTTTCGAGTCTTTCCATGATCACACCAAAACCATAACCAAAAAGAATAGAGAACAGGCACATGAATTTATTTTCAATAAAAATGTTGTGCAGTTCATTTAAGAAACGGTCAATATTGGTTGCGTGCGCATCAATTATATTTTGCGGAACATTGTTGGTAAGCATGCTAGAAAAATTTCCGAGCAGCACACCAAAAAGTGCAAAGCCGCGCAACACATCAACAACAACAATGCGCTCTTTTTGTTGTATGGGAAGTGGAGTAGTCAAATTAAAATGAATTTAAAATCTCATTTTCAAATCATCCAATTCTCACAAATATTCACATCATCCCGCCCACCCTTCTCTATCCAAACTTCTGTATTGAATAGCTTCAGCTAAATGTTCAACTTTTATATCATCACTTGCAGCAAGGTCTGCAATGGTGCGGCTTACTTTTAAAATTCTGTCATAAGCACGTGCAGATAAATTTAATTTTTCCATCGCACGTTTTAATAATGTTTCACCTGCTTGTCCAATCACACAAATTTCACGCAGTTGTTTGCTGCTCATTTGCGCATTGCAATACATGCCTTCTATCAATTTATATCTTTCAGTTTGTATATCTCTTGCTTTCATTACACGTTCGCGAATAGAAGAAGAAGATTCGCCTTTTGATTTCATATTACTTAATTCACTGAACGCAACCGGTGTTACTTCAACATGCAAATCAATTCTGTCGAGCAATGGTCCTGAAATTTTATTCAGATATTTTTGAACAGCGCCTGGTGGACAAGTACATTCTCGTTCAGGATGATTATAAAAACCGCATGGACAAGGATTCATTGAAGCAATCAACATAAAACTTGCAGGAAAATCAACAGCCACTTTTGCTCTTGAAATACTTACTTTTCTTTCTTCCATTGGCTGCCGCATCACTTCCAAAACTGTGCGTTTAAATTCCGGCAATTCATCTAAAAACAAAACACCATTATGCGCTAAAGAAATTTCACCAGGCTGGGGAATACCACCGCCGCCAACCAACGCAACATCACTAATTGTATGATGCGGAGAACGAAATGGTCGCTTACTTATCAGCGAACTATTCTCCGGCAACTTGCCTGCAACACTATGAATTTTTGTTGTCTCCAGTGCTTCATACAAACTCAGCGGCGGAAGTATAGTTGGCAGCCTTCTTGCGAGCATTGTTTTACCTGCACCCGGCGGACCAATCAATATTGCATTATGACCTCCAGCCGCTGCAATTTCTAAGGCACGCTTAATATTTTCCTGGCCTTTTACATCATTAAAATCAACATCAAATTCCTGCATCGTATCAAAAAATTCTTCGCGTGTATTTACTACAACAGGCTGCAAAGAATTTTCATCTTTAAAAAAATCAACTACCTCTTTTATATGTGTTACGCCATACACTTTTAAATTGTTCACCATCCCTGCTTCGCGTGCATTTGCTTTTGGAACAATCAAACCTTTAAAACCTTCTTTACGTGCCTGTATGGCAATGGGCAAAGCGCCTTTAATTGATTGCACCGTTCCATCAAGACTCAGCTCTCCCATCATTACATACTCGCTCAAACGTTCGGGCTGCTCAATTTGTTCGCTTGCGCCCAACACGCCAATTGCAATCGGCAAATCAAATGCAGAGCCACTCTTCTTTATATCAGCCGGCGCAAGATTTACAACAATCTTTATGCGCGGCATATACCAATCGTTTGTTTTGATTGCACTTTCCATACGCTGTAAACTTTCTTTTACAGCATTATCGGGCAAGCCAACAATTGTATAATGCTGACCCGCACTTACATTTACTTCAATGGTTATTGTTATTGCTTCAACACCATACACTGCACTGCCGAAAGTTTTAACAAGCATAGATTGGTTTAAGCAGTTTGATTTATGAAAGTAAGCGTTTATGCATTGTTATAAACTTTAATTACCGGCTCACGTAAAACAGATGCTTCATTGCTGCAATACCAAAAAATAATATCAGCTATCGCTTCTGCCTTAGTCCATTTGCTGAAATCCGCATCCGGCATAGCTTTGCGGTTTTGCGGTGTATCAATTGTACCCGGCACAATTACATTCACCACAATATTTTTTCCTTTTGCTTCATCATTCATTAATTCAGCCAATTTAAAAATTAATGTTTTTGATAAACCATACGCAACCATGCCTTTGCTGTTCTTTGCATCAAGCCCCGGCTTTGAGCCAATTAAAAAAATGCGACCACTATTTTGTTTCATCATTTGCATAAAAACCGGTTGCGCAATATTATAAGCCGTTTCAAAATTCAATTTATATTGTTTATAAATATCTGATGTTTTTGTGTCTGCTATTTTACCCATTGCAAAACCGCCAACAGTTAGTACGGCAACATCAATGCTTGTATATTTTTTAATAATTGATTCAACCAAATCAGCAGAGGCTTTTTCATCTGTAAGATCTACTAAAACTGATTCAAAATTTTTATTGTCAGAAACAAATTCATTTTTCTCAACTACTGTTCCTGTAACTGTATAGTTTTCTTCGATAAATTTTTCTGTAACAGCTTTCCCTAAATTTCCTGCTGCGCCTGTAACAAGTATTGTTCCTTTGTTTTGCATATTATGTTTATTAATTAATCTGAAAGTTATAATTCAAATTTTAAAACACTATTCAGTCTGGTTTATTATTACTTTCAAAATATCTTCAATATATTTTATTAAAATGATTTTTTAAAATTGTTTATTAGCTTTTATCTTTCAAGCCGAATAAAGAACCTTTAATGAAAAAACTTTTACCGCTATTTATTATTATTTTTTTCAATCATTTAAATCTAACAGCACAAAAAAAGAATAGTAATTATGTTATTCACGTGCATAAAACGTCAACGCCTGTAATTATTGATGGTAGTGATAATGATGCAGTGTGGCAACTTGCAGATTCTGTGAAAGATTTTTTTATGGTGCTGCCAATGGATACCAGTTTTGCTAATGTAAAAACAGAAGTAAAAGTGGCGTATGATGAACGCAATTTTTATTTGCTTGCTATCTGTTATAAAAAAGGAGAAGGACCGAATATGGTTGAATCGCTGCGGCGTGATTTTAATTTTACGAACAACGATAATTTTCTTGTTTTCATTGACCCGTTTGAAGACCAGACAACCGGTTTTTCTTTTGGTGCGAATGCAAACGGTGCGCAATGGGATGGAACGATGTATGCAGGTGGCTCTGTTGATTTGAATTGGGATAACAAATGGATTTCTGCTGTAAAAAATTATCCTGGCAAATACATATTTGAAGCAGCTATTCCTTTTAAAACATTACGCTATAAAAAAGATATGCAGCACTGGGGAATAAATTTTAGCCGTAACGATTTGAAAACTACAGAAAAATCGAGCTGGGCGCCAATGCCGCGACAATTTCCAACGGCATCACTTGCATACACAGGAACATTAGCATGGGATAGTGCGCCGCCTGCACCGCGCAATAATATTTCTGTGATTCCATATTTTCTTACAAGTACTGCAAAGGATTATACAACCGGAAAAACTTCCGGCATTTTAGGTCGTGAGGGTGTTGATGCAAAATTTACCTTTTCAACTGCGCTTAATCTTGATTTAACTGTGCATCCTGATTTTTCACAAGTAGAAGTTGATCAGCAGGTAACCAATCTTAGTCGCTATGAACTTTTCTTTCCTGAGAAAAGACAATTCTTTTTAGAGAACGGTGACTTGTTTGGAAATTTTGGATATGCAGATTTGCAACCATTTTTTTCAAGAAGAATCGGATTAACAACACCCATAAATGCAGGCATGAGATTAAGCGGCAAACTCAACAAAAATTTACGTATTGGTGTGATGGATATGGAAACTGCCGGCGATAAAAACGGTGAAGTGCCATCAGAAAATTATGCCGTGTTATCGCTGCAGCAAAAAGTATTCAAACGTTCGAGCATCGGTTTTATTTACATTGATAAAACAGCAATTAATTATCATCCGTCAGACAGCTTAAAAAATATTTTCGCAAAATACAATCGAAATATCGGGCTTGAATATAACCTGGCTTCAGCCAATAATGTATTTACAGGAAAAGCAATGATTTTAAAATCTTTTACACCCAATAAAAGCGGTGATGATTTTGTACAGGCATCAAACATGCAATACAGCAGCCGGAAATGGTTA
>JAICKT010000443.1 GCA_025927795.1 Parafilimonas sp.
ATTCCACTTTGATCAATAGGTCACTACCTCTTTTTTGTTTTACATACCATGCTGAAGTAACTTTGCAACATGATAAGCACAAATAAAGAAGACGAATTAATCAGCCTTGTTAATTCGTTTCATGAAGGAAATCTCTTTAAAAAAATTGCAGAAAAAGTTACCAATGATGAAAGAATAACCGATGAAGAAGGCCTGCTGCTTTTTGAAAAAGCAAGCCTTGGATTAACTGCCATGTTTGCTAATTATATAAGAGAAAAAAAGCACGGAGACATCACTTATTTCAACCGGAATTTTCATATTGAGCCAACGAATGTTTGTGTTTTCTCCTGTAAATTTTGTTCTTATTCACGCTTGTATGCGCACAGGGATGAAGGCTGGCAACTAAGCGCTGACCAAATGATGGACATTGTAAAAAGCTATGATGGAAAGGCTGTAACAGAAGTGCATATTGTTGGCGGGGTTCACCCCAAAATGGATCTTAACTTTTTTTGCGATTTGATAAGCCGGATCAAGCAACACAGACCTGATCTTCATGTAAAAGGATTTACTGCTGTAGAACTTGATTATATGTTTCGCAAAGCAAAACTTACAATTGCGGAAGGAATGTTGAAATTAAAAAATGCAGGATTGCAATCGATGCCTGGCGGAGGTGCAGAAATATTTGACGAATCGATAAGGCAACAAATAAGCGCAGATAAAGTAGATGCGGACGGATGGTTAAAAATCCATGAAGAGGCTCATAAACTTGGAATGCATACGAATGCAACAATGCTATACGGGCACATTGAAAATTACGCTCACCGTATTGATCACATGAACCGTTTAAGAAATTTACAGGATAAAACAAATGGCTTCAATACTTTTATTCCATTAAAATTTCGCAATAAAAATAATGATATGAGTAATGTGCCGGAATCATCTGTGGTTGAGGATATGAAGATGTATGCAGTGGCAAGAATTTATATGGATAACTTTCCGCATTTAAAAGCATACTGGCCTATGCTTGGCAGGCAAAACGCCCAACTTTCATTATCATTTGGCGTAAATGATATTGATGGAACTATTGATGACTCTACAAAAATTTACTCTATGGCTGGAAGCGAAGAGCAGAAACCATCAATGAATACACAGGAACTTGTAACACTTATTAAACAAGTAAAAAGAAGGCCGGTAGAAAGAGACACCTTGTATAATGTAATTAAAGATTATAGCCTGCAAAATGCAAAAGAATTTGATGTAACCATGAATTAAAGTTGAAGCTTAAGAAAAGTTTTTATTGCAGCCTAATATTCCTTCTCATCAAAATTACCTCGTTGCTGCTTTGTAGAAATAGCAATCGCATTACTGTACTGCTCATAAATACTATTTATCTTTTGAATTCTTTGAGATTCCAATGCGTTTAGCGCATCATGCTTTTGCCAAATATCTAAAGTACCATCCTTCACCAATTGCTGAACCTTGATGTTGTTAAAAAAATTCACCTTACGTATTTCACGATCTCTTTCATAACGGATACGGCTATTCGAATTGGCGTTGTAAGTATTGGAATTTTTGTTGAATAGATAGTGATTATCTGCTTGTGAAAATGTAGAAGAAATAAGCGCAGTGCAAAATAAATATGTAAAAATCTTTTTCATACAATAAATTTTAAAGGTTTAAAATCTATTGACTAATTACTTTTGCCGAGGTTTGTCAAAGCGTTGTTAAAGAAGGAAACAATAATAATTACGATTACTGAAAGTGTTTTTACTTATAATAAACTTTCGTGTAGCCTTTATGTTATATAATTAGATTATAGCAAATAAAAAACCCTGTAATTTTTTTACAGGGTCACACTCAAAGTTGTTTAAAAGATATTAATTTCTTCTGTCTCCAAAAAGACGAAGTAAGAAAAGAAATATATTAATAAAATCAAGGTAAAGCGTTAATGCGCCAAGAACAGACACTTTTTTTGTATCAGCTGCAGATACATCACCATATTCAATACCTTCCCCTATTCTTTTTAATTTTTGCACATCATAAGCTGTAAGGCCTACAAAAACCATTACTCCTATAATACTGATGAGATAATCTAATCCACTGCTATGAAGGAAAAAATTAATGACCATTGCAATAAGAACACCGATGACACCCATCATTAATATTTTACCAAATTTTGTAAGGTCCTGGTTGGTAGTATATCCCATAAATGCCATTACACCAAACATAGCCGAAGCAGATAAGAAGCAACCCAATACTGAACCTGGCGTATAAGCCAGTAAAATAAAACTGAAGGTAATTCCATTTATGATCGCATAAGCCATAAATAGGGCCATCAACACTGGCGCCGATAAACGCCTGAATCCAAAGGACATTATAAGTACAAAACCTAAAGGAGCGAAAAGCGTTATTTTTCCTAAACCCGTTAACCCGACAGGAGATATTAAATAGCTCATCCAATTTTCATTTACAGAAAACTGCCACGCAAATAAAGCAGATACACCCAGCGCTATAAACATTAATAAAAACACGTTTGCGATAAACGATCTAGTATTTGTTTTCTCGCCTATCGGAACATAGCTAATGTTAGAATAATTTGAATTTCCGTTTGTTATTTCCATTGTTTATGTTTTTTGTAAAAATAATAATCATTCACTGTATTAATAATACCGTTGGTGAAATTTAAGCTTTTTGTAGCTATAATTAGCAATAGTATTTCTAAATTATAACGACCTCGCATTAAATTTATTTTTATGAAACTTTAAATATTAATTCACAAAATTGCTATGATCGAAATATTATTACAAAATATTACAAGTTAAGTATGCTCTTGCAATTTTTTACTTATTCCATTAGCCGCTAACCAGCCACTCGTCCATGCATGTTGAAAATTAAAGCCTCCTGTAATACCATCCACGTTTAAAATTTCACCAGCAAAAAAAAGATTGTCAACAATTTTACTTTCCATTGTATTGGCATTTATTTCACTTAAATTAACACCACCGGCAGTTACAAATTCTTCTTTGAATGTCGTTTTACCTTTAACCCGAAATTGTTGTGCGCATAATTGCTTTACTAAAATATTCTGTTGTTTTGATGGAAGATCAGCCCATCTTACATCTTCATTTATTCCGCAAAGTTGTAAATGATAATCCCACAATCTTTGAGGTACGATAAAAGGATTTTTATTACTCATTTTTCCTGATGCCAATTCATGTCGCAGTAATTTGAATTTTTCTAAAAGAGAATTTTCATTGTAGTCACTTATCCAGTTTATTGAAATAGAAAAATTATATTGTGTGTTTGCAAGCATCCTGGCAGCAAACGAAGAAAGCTTTAAAATAACAGGGCCGCTAAATCCCCAATGTGTTATTAATACGGGGCCATTTAGTGATAACTTAGTTTCATTGATTTTTACTTTTACATTTTTCAATGAAATTCCCATCAGTTTAACGATAGAA
>JAICKT010000412.1 GCA_025927795.1 Parafilimonas sp.
AACTGTATTGTGCCTTTCCTGCAATCAGTTTTGAAGCATCATTGCTTGTCAATCGCTGAATCAGATCAAGCGCTTTATCGCCTTTTAAAATAAATTCTCCCATGTGGCTCACATCAAACACGCCGGCATTATTGCGTACGGCAGCATGTTCATCATTAATTCCTGTATAGCTAATAGGCATATTGTATCCCGCAAACGGAGCCATTTTAGCACCAAGCGCAATATGTTTTTGTGTGAATGGTGTGTTCTTCATAAAGCAAATTTATTATAACCATTTTCAAAGCAAGGCACAATAATTAAACTCTGTGCGTAAACGTTAAAAATTTTTTGTGTGTCTGATTGTTACTTGATTTTGTCTTAATTCGACAAATGCGCAAAAACACCTTTATAGTTTTGTTTGGAGTACTAATCTTATGATAACAGCTAAAATACCTATTGAAGAAAACGAGCGATTATACGAATTGTATCGCTACCAAATTTTAGACACTCCGCGTGAAGATGATTTTGATAAAATAACTTTACTCGCAGCCAGAATTTGCAAAACACCTATGTCTGTTATTTCATTTGTTGACCGTAACAGGCAATGGGCAAAATCGCTTGTTGGATTAAAAAAATTACCGGCAGATCGCAATGCATCTTTTTGTTCTCATGCCATATTAACGGCACGCTTGTTTGAAGTTAGAAATGCTTTGCGTGATAAGCGTTTTGCTGATAATCCCCTGGTACAGCAAAAACCAAAAATCCGTTTTTATGCAGGCATGCCTTTAATAACTTCAAAAGGCTTCAAGCTGGGTGCATTATGCGTTATTGATACTATACCGCGCAGGCTTTCGGCAATGCAACGGTTTGCGCTGAAAGTATTGGGCAGGCAAGTAGTAAAATTGATGGAACTGCGAATCAGAAATAAAGAAATAACACATACTGCAGAAATGCAGCAACGTATTATTTCAATTATGTCGCATGATATAAGAGGCCCTTTATGTTCTATAAAAACTTTTCTTGATTTAAATACAGATGAAAGGTTCAGCAAAGAAGAACAACAAGACCTGCTTTCAGCTTTAAGCACCAACGTAAGCCGCACCTTACAGTTGTTGGATAATCTTGTTGAGTGGGGTAAAATTCAGCTTCAGTTTACGGAAAGAAAACAGGTAGTTAAGTTGAAAGAATTGGTAAACGAGTGCATAGAGCAGGTGGAATTAAATATATTATTAAAGCAAAATAAAATTATTAATGAAGTTGAACCAGATGTTTTAATTAATATAGATAAAGAAGCCGTTCAATTTGTTTTGCGCAACCTTATATCGAATGCAAACAAATTTACTGACAAGGGTACAATTCGTGTTTCGTTTTTTACTGATAATAACAAATGCTTTTTAAAAGTAAAAGATACAGGCGTTGGTTTGGAAATGGATAAGATATCGCAGATACTACAGGATACAGGTATGTTTCATACCAGTGGTACAAGAAATGAAAAAGGCAATGGTCTTGGCTTATCGCTTATTAAAAGCTACTTAAATAAAACAGGAAATCATATTGAGATAAAAAGCGTTTTAACGCAAGGCACTTCTGTAAGCTTTTCACTTTGTTCGGTTGAAGAATTAATTCCCATATTCGCTTAAAAATTTAATGCGCATAATTTTTAGCTGCTCCCATTTATAACCACTGTCTGCTAGTTCTTCCTGTGCAATTTGTAAAGAAGAATCATCGCAGTTTTTAAAGTAATCAATTATTTCATCTTTATCATCGTCATCCAGGTTCATGTCGTTAATTGCATAATCAAGGTTAAGGCGAGTGCCGCTGGCAACAATAGTTTCCATTTCATCAAGTAAACCATCAAGACGTAAATCTTTATTACGCGCAATGGTTTCAAGTGGAATTTTTTTATCAACGTTTTGTATGATATAAATTTTATTGTTGTTCCTGCTGGCAACAGATTTCATTACAAAATCATCAGGCCTTTCTATATCATTTTCTTCAACATATTTTGCAATCAGATTAACAAATGGTCTTCCAAATTTTAATGCCTTGCCTTTACTTACACCCTGGCACTTTTCAAGTTCAGCAAGTGTTGTAGGATACATAGTCGCCATATCCTGCAGTGAGCTTTCAAGAAATATAACAAACGGCGGAAGCTTTTTCTTTTTACCTTCTTCATGCCGAAGCTCTTTCAGCATCTCAAATAATTTTTCATCTGCTGCTGCACCTGTACCGCTGCCTTCGCCTTCATCATCATCTGCATTGGCTTCTTCAAATAAATTATTTAAAACAATTCTAAATGAAACCGGCTTCTTCATAAATTTAATACCGGCTTCAGTAAATTTCAGCAAACCATATTCTTCAATATCTTTTCTTATAAGATTTCTCAATAACATTTGTCGTACTAAACTGTTCCAGAAATGCTCGTCTTTTTCTTTTCCAATACCAAATTCCGGTAAGCCCTCGTGGCGAAACATGCCTGTTTGCGGCGTTAATTTTCCAACTAAAATTGTTACCACATATTCTGCAGGAAATTTTTCGTCAAGTGCTTTAATTACTTTAAGCGCTTTAACCACTTCATCTTTTGTTTCTATTTTTTCTTTTGGATGAAGACAGTTATCACAGTTGCCGCAATTTTCTTCTTCTCTATGCTCGCCAAAATAATGCAGCAAAATCGTTCTGCGACAAACAGAGCTTTCTGCATACGCAACTGATTCATTTATCAATTGAGCACCAACCTCTCTTTCACTCAAAGGCTTATCGCGCATTAAATGTTCCAGCTTGCTAACATCTTTATGCGAATAATATAAAATACATTTCCCTTCTAAACCATCGCGCCCTGCGCGACCAGTTTCCTGGTAATAATTTTCAATTGATTTTGGAATGTTATAATGAATTACAAAACGTATATCAGGTTTATCTATGCCCATTCCGAACGCGATGGTAGCAACAATCACCTGCACATCTTCATTCAAAAAAAGATCCTGTCTTTCTGCTCTTAATTTAGAATCTAAGCCTGCATGATAAGCAACAGCTTTAATGTTATTTGCAACGAGTAATTCTGCAAGTTCTTCTGTTGTTTTGCGGTTAAGTGTATAGATGATTCCGCTTTTGCCCGGCATATTAGTTATAAAGCGCACTAACGCTTTTACCGTTTGATCTTTCTTAATCTTTGGTTGAATTTCATAATAAAGGTTGGGACGATTAAAAGAAGAAATAAAAATATTCGGATCGCGAAGACCAAGGTTTTTTACAATGTCGCTTTGCACTTTTGGTGTTGCAGTTGCTGTTAGTGCAACCACAGGAATATGCTCATCAATAATATCCATCATTTCACGCAAACGACGATATTCAGGACGAAAGTCGTGTCCCCATTCTGAAATACAATGCGCTTCATCAACAGCAAAAAAAGAAATTTTTAAATCACGAAAGAAATCAAGGTTTTCCTGCTTGGTTAATGTTTCAGGAGCAACATACAAAAGTTTTGTTTTGCCGGTAGTCAAATCATCTTTTACTTCTTTTATCTGCCCTTTGTTTAAAGATGAATTTAAAAAATGCGCCACCGTATCATTCTCGTTATAGCCTCTCACTAAATCAACCTGGTTTTTCATTAAAGCAATAAGTGGGCTAACAATAATTGCACAACCTTCAAGAATTAACGCAGGCAATTGATAGCATAAGCTTTTGCCACCACCGGTTGGCATAATTACAAAAGTATCTCTGCCATTTAACAGACTGTGAATTGCTTCTTCCTGCCGCTCTTTAAATTGTTCAAAGCCAAAATGCTGGTGCAATGCATCGTAAATATCATGCACGTGATTGTTAGCGTTACCGTTTAAAGTTTTTACTGCTGGCTTTTTTGCCGAAGATTTTTTTTGAACCAGGATATTGGTCTTTTCTTTAAGAACCG
>JAICKT010000214.1 GCA_025927795.1 Parafilimonas sp.
AATGGAAAAATACCATCGGCAAAAAAATAAGAAGTAATTTCATGTGTAGGTTTTTATTAAATGATTTTTAAGAATTTTAAAAAATATTCTTTGAAATTTTTCTTCCGATTGCTATCGGAACCTACGTGCGGATGATGATGTACTTCCATAATATTTACACTATTTAAGGTGGTATTCTTTTTGAATGAGTTGAATCAAATTCACGGCTTTATCTATGTATATTTTTTCATAATCCATATACACTAACAAAGTGCCTTTTTCATTCCTTATCCAGGAATACAATTCTTCCAGCAAGGGTTTGTCGTATTGAGTAAACACTTCCGTATGGGGATAGAATTTATAAAGCGTGTCATCCTCCCATGTTGGAGGTTCAGGCATAATCATAATGTGAGCACCAAGGTCTTCTACCTTTCGCCAGGAATCGTTGTAGTAACCCGCATTCAAATTTACCTGTTGTTCATACCAGAGTTGCAATTCACCTATAGAATCCACAATGGTTTTGTTACGAAGAACACTAAAACCTCCGGCGTTCTTCAATTGCGATAAGGTATTATCATGCTGGAAAAAAATAAAAACCCAGGAATAGAAATAAACGAAATGATGATAGAAAGTATCCTGTGTATTGATGTCATGAAGTTTACTGACAGGAACTTTCAGCGCACTATCCATTTTCTTTATATCATAGGTCTGCCATAAAATTTGCAGCCTCATTTCCGCTGTATCTTTTTTCAGATCCCGCACCAGGCTTTCCATATAATGATGCTCTTTATCATTATTTACTATCCTTTCTCTTATGCTTTCTGCAATGAAACCCATTGTTACTGCAAGAAATATCATTAAGAACTCCAAAAAATATTCTTTGAAATTTTTCTTTTCTACTTTCGGATGATGATGTACTTCCATTTCTTTTACTTTTTAATTAAATAATGAATGCTGATACAACTGTTCATTGTTTTTTTTGCAAATCGAACTCATCAGTTACATAATTCATCAATCTTTCTGCAGTTTCTTTTGTTTTGCTATAATTTCTAATAAATATCTTATCGTATGTTTCAATATCCTCCAGGCTTACACTCAACTGTGTCATATCGTTCTGGGTGAGATTTCTTACTTGCGCATCTATAACATGGTTATTAGAGCCGCTTATAGAAGAGGAGCGCATGTTAGCAGCAGTAAAATGCGCAATAATAAATGTTTGTATATATTGCCTTTCATTTTGCTGCTGATAGTTTTCCATGTACCGCAACCTGGATAATTCAGATTCATAATCGGTGATGTAAGACATGATTTTTGAATTGGATAATTGTTTAAGCTGTAATTCGTTTTTTATTTCCGTTATAGCTCCTGTTGAAGCCCGGAAAATGGTTACGTTATAGCAGTCAAGTATTAACTCCTGCATTTTTTTTAAATCTGCTTTCGCTATAGGTTGTTGTAAAAGATAAAACAAGCTATCTTCCTTTTGTGTAAAAATATTTTCGAGCGAAATATTTTTATTAAGCGCTGCTGTATCTTTTTTAAGATCATGTACCAGTTGTTCGCAAAGCAGTTGAACATGCTCCTTATCAGAAATGTTTTGCCGAATATTCTCCGCAAAAAATCCAAGTGTTACAGCCAGGAAAATCATTAAGAATTCCAAAAAATATTCTTTGAAATTTTTCTTCCGATGGCTATCGGACACGTGCGGGTGATGATGGACTTCCATTGTTAAATTTATTATTGATTTAGTTCTTTATTTACCATCCGCAGCAGCGATTCATTTACAGAATCTAACTCTTGTAAAGTAATTGGATTGCCGATTGCCTGAACAGCAAATATTTTAAAATAACCTATCAAATACCTTCTCTGTTCTTCGGCTAATGTAAAAGGTTCCATTTCCGGTTGATAGTGGAAATTATGCGCTCTCATTTTTTGGATGTTAAAAAAATCATGAACATCCACAAGCTTACTCATCTCTTCAAAATTGTTATCTTCTGTATTTACTATACGGTCATTATAATTAAGTAAATCAGTAACTAAATCATTGTACCTGGCAATGCTATCTTTTAATGATTCGTTATGCAGGTAGCGCATGCTGCCTGAGTTTACCATCTGCTGATAGGTGGAAGTATTTATTGTGATAATAACATTATTTTGACCGATTGCCAGTAAACGGCCCAACACAGGCAAGTCTTTATTTTCTTCTTTCTCGTATAATATTGTTACAATGCTGTCGTAAACCGGTACAAGGCCGGTAAATTCTTCTTTATAATGTTTGAACTGGATTTGGTTTGCCAACAATTCGTTGCGGTAAGATTCAAGATATGCATGCGCTGTTTTAGTTTCAATAAAATGCTCTCTTATGCTTTCTGCAATAAAACCCATTGTTACCGCAAGAAAAATCATTAAGAACTCCAAAAAATATTCTTTGAAATTTTTCTTCCGATGGCTATCGGAACCTACGTGTGGGTGATGATGTACTTCCATTAGTTATTTCTGATTTTGAGATTTTTTGTCAAAAGACCATCAGATTCACTCATTTATTCGAAGTGATATTTATTCCGTAAATATTGAATTATCCTGGTTTGATTATCCTTAAAGTCTTTTAAAAGCTGCCGCTGTGCATTCGTAAAACCATTATACCTTACCAGGTCATTAAAATATTCATTTAGCAATGCCTTATCATGTGAAAACAAAAGCGCGCCTTTCAGTTCCGGCTTTAATAATTGCATGGTGGCTTTTACATCAATAACAAGACTCATCATTTTCCTTACATCGTCCTGCGCCTGCTGGTAACCTGTGGATTGAAAATCCCGGATGTTATTGAAGGCTTGCACATATCGTGAGATGGTATCGGCATCCTCCTTTTTTAATAAACGAAAGCCGCCGGCATTAGCCAGCTGCTGCAATGTGCGATCGGTAATTTGAAAAGGCCTATTTGATATCGTACTTTTCACAATGCGAAATAAGCATGACGACGATTTCGGATTTTGGGAAATGGTGTCATAACACTTACTGATGTCGCTTAGTCCCGCAATTTTTTCATCATCGAATTGTATTATTTCCGAAACCTTTGCCGTATCAGTTTTCAAATCTTCATAAAACGATTGGATATACCCGCGTGCTTTTCCTACGTCGTTAATATTTTCTCTTAAACTCTCTGCAAAAAAGCCAAGCGTTACGGCGAGAAAAATC
The DNA here is from genome assembly GCA_025927795.1 of Parafilimonas sp. Lineage (GTDB taxonomy): Bacteria > Bacteroidota > Bacteroidia > Chitinophagales > Chitinophagaceae > Parafilimonas. Next base: position 3,172 of record JAICKT010000214.1, read on the forward strand.
ATTACGAATTCCAGCAAATATTCTTTGAAATTTTTCTTCTCTACTTTAGGATGATGATGCACGTCCATGTTTAATTTAATTGAGGTTGTATTCTTTATTTAACAGTTTTATTAACCGGTTGCATCGTTCTATTTCTAAAGCGGTAGTTCCATTGTTTTCTCTTATAACTATTTCAAAGTAATGATACCGTACAATTACTATATTAATCAATGCTGCATCATCAGTCATTAAAGGAGGATTGCCATCCGGTTCAATAAATTTTAAGGTATTGTGTTCGGCGTTTCCAAACCCGAATGACAACATTTTTTTAAAAACATTTCCGTTAAATAATGTTCCGTTTGAATTGATTACTTCATCTACCCTTTGCGTTTCAAGATTATTTCCAAAGTCAAACCATTTTAAAGATTGATAGTAAGCCGTAATGCTATCAAGAACAGATTTACTTTTTATCAATTGAAATGAACCTGTGGTTTTCATTTGTTCAAAGGTCCTGGTATCAGGTTTTATCCAGTCCGCTACGGCAGTAATATTTCTTGCAAGAAAATAGATGTGTCCGGTATTGGAACTTTTATTGCCCAGCATGTCAATTAGCGTGTCCGTCATACGCACGCTATATTCATTTGCAGCCAGGATAGAGCTAAACATTGCGCTGTCTGATTTCAGGTCAGCAACCATTGACAATATGTTATCAGCAGTTTCATTTCTATTGTGTATCCGTTCACGAAGGTTCTCCGCAATAAATCCAAGCGTTACAGCCAGAAATATCATTAAGAATTCCAAAAAATATTCTTTAAAATTTTTCTTTTTATGATGAAGGTCTGGATGATGATGTACTTCCATGATTTATTATTTATTCTAAATGATATTCTTTATTCAATAGGCCAATCAATTTTTTGCCATCTGCCAATTGTTTTGTTTCATTGGCTAAATGGCTATCCAGTATCATCATAAGAGACTTTACCTTATTCATGTATTCTTTTAAAACCATACTATCCGAATTGATTAATTTCTGTGGCAGTGAATCATTCAAAAAAATATCAGCACCTCCCCGAAAACCGAATCTTTTGATCATCGAATAATCAAATATTTTTTGCGACATATTATTGAGGTCGATCATCCAGTTCTCAACGTCAACAGCCTCATGTTGAATAACTCCGTCAAAATAATTGTAATAAAAAGTAATGCTGTCTTTACATGCTTTATTTTCAATCAGGTTAAAGGCTCCGGTATTTTTTATTTGTGAAATGGTTCTTTCATTTTCATGAAAAAGAATTAAACCGAAACTGTACATGAAATTGAGATAGTAAAGCCGGTGTATATCGTAGGTGTTTTTATTGGCTGCAAGGTTCAATAAAATACAAAGGCTGTCAAGTTTGTCAAGCTGTAATTGTGCCTCGGGAATTAAGTGGCTTAAAGATGAAGTATCTGTTAACAGGTCTTCTTTTACAGAAATGATATACTCCTTTTCTTTCTTGACGTTTACCAAATGCTCCCGAAGGCTCTCTGCAAAAAAACCCATTGTTACCGCCAGAAATATCATCATGAATTCCAAAAAATATTCTTTGAAATTTTTCTTCCGATGGCTATCGGAACCTACGTGCGGATGATGATGTACTTCCATTTTTAATTTTGAGTTTTAAGTTTTCAATCTTCGGGTTTTAGTTCAATAGGTGTTCTTTTTACATCCTTTGACATTCACTTATTTATTCTGGCTTTCAGTGTTCGGTCCTCAATTGTATTGCTTCTTCAATCATCTCTTAAATTATATTCTTTCTGTATCAACTTTATGAGCCGTGCTGCCCGATCCCGGTATTGAGCTTCGTCATACGTATTAACTTCTATATCGCTTTGTTCCATGCGGATAAAAGAATACAACTGTTGCAATAAAGGGCGGTCATAGCGTGTGAACAGCTCTTTATGAAGAGGATAGGTTGTATAAACCGGGTCCTCATCATTGTTGGGAGGTTCGGGCAAAATAATCATCTGCATGGCAAATTCATCCAGTTTTTGCCACCTGCCCATGTATATATCTCTATTACCTTTAAATGGTCCTTCCCAAAATATATAAAGCTCGTTGATAGAATCAATAATCATTTTCTTTTGAATGACATTAAAGCCGGCGGCATTTTTTAGCTGTGTGATCGTATTATCGTGGGGGGTAAACCCATCTATCCAGGAATAGAAATAGACGAAATGATGATAAAATGTATCCTGCACATTGATATCCGTGAGGCTTTCGACTGGTATTTTCAAAGCACTGTCCATTTTTTTGAAAATCAATGATTGAACAGCTATTACGTGGGTGGCTTCCGCAGTATCTCTTTTGAGATCCTCTATCATGCTTTCCATATAGTTTCTTTCCTTTTCATGGTTTACCAAATGTTCCCGCAGGCTCTCTGCAAAAAAGCCAAGCGTTACTGCGAGAAAGATCATTAAGAATTCCAAAAAATATTCTTTGAATTCTTTCTTTTCTACCTTGGGATGGTGATGTACTTCCATTTTCTCAGTTTATGGTTTGTAGTTTCCTGTTTGCGGCTGTTCACTCATTTCGTAGTGATATTCTTTTTTAATTAAAGTAATAAGCCGTAATGCAAGTGCTTTTTGTCGTTCTGCTAAAATGCAATCAAATCTTTCGCTGGCAGCCAGATACTAATAATTCAATGCTACTCTGTTTACAGTTTTATAGTCAGTTGAAAGCAATGCAGGATGACCTGAAGGCAGTTCAATTGTTGTGTACGACTTATTAATGTTTTCAAATCCAACTTTCATTTGAGAAAAAATATTATTGTCAAACAAAAGATAATTGTCTTTGTGAACGTCGTCGAGCGTAAGCTTAACGAGATTATCCTGCGCAGATAAAAACTGAAAGGTTACGTAATATAAGCTCAAACTATCAAGCAAATCTCTCGGATGTATAAGCTTCAGCAGACCTGAAGCCTTCATCTGGTCAAAGGTTTTTGAATTGGCATAGTAATTACCAACATTCGCTGTAACAGCTCTTGCGAGCAAATAAATCTGTGGCGTATTAGAGATATTATTATCAAGCAAACGCAGCAGAGAATCTGCTGAAGTATAACTATACTCATTAGTATTGAGAACAGCATTAAAATGCGCAACATCGGAATTAAGGTCTGATAAAACAGATTTAATATCTTGAGTAATTTCATTATTGTCTTTAATATGCTCTCTTAAATTCTCTGCAAAAAATCCCAACGTTACCGCAAGAAATATCATGATGAATTCCAAAAAATATTCTTTGAAATTTTTCTTCCGATGGCTATCGGAACCTACGTGAGGGTGATGATGTACTTCCATCTTTGCAGTCGTTTAGTTTAAAGTAGAGATTGAAAACTTACTTTATGCTCATTTGTTTTTTAAATAAGAAAATAACGCGAGATCTATGCAATCATATTGGCACGGGCTATAGAAAAGAAGGATTAACTGTACTTAAAGATTCTCTTAATTGAAAATTAAATCTAATGCATTTTTGTGAACAGGAATAATATAATAGTAAAATTAGACTTTCATGACAAAAGAAATGTACATCCCGTCGTGTAGCCTGACGGCAACGACGTCTGTTATTTTATGGCGGTCCTTAGATTTACAACGCGAAACCGAAAGTTGCTGCTCAGCCGATTCTTACTTTAGAAACTGTAATACTTAGGACAGCTTTGATGTACTTCCGTTGATTATGACTTGTTTTGTAAATAGGAAATCAATCGTTCTGCATGGATTTTCAAAACTTGTACGTTGTGTTGTTGACCTCTAAGATTTATCTTGAATATCCATAGATCATTAAAAAGCCGATCAATAGATGCCTTATCAGTTTGAAGTAACTCTGGAGCAGAATCCGAATGGCGTTGCGGTGAATAAAGCTGGTGAAACGCCGGAAAATCAATTTCTTTTTGAATCGCACTGGTAGAACTTGCCTGGTTATTTTCTAAGGCATCCTGATGTATCAATTCCTTTCGTACCAACGCATCATAGCCGATAATACTGTCGGCTTCGTCTTTATTCTGAATCAAACGTAAGCCTCCTGCAGTTTTTAATTGTTGAATGGTACGATCCGTATAGATGAAATCAGTAAATCCGGTAAGGTAAGGAAGAATGGCATTGAGACAGGCTGTAGATGTGGTATGATGACTTACTGTATCGTAACAGGCAGTAATTTGGTTTGTTACCGAGTCAAAATATTTATATTCAGCAATAAGAGTGGTGAACTGTGCAGTATCTTTTTTTAAATCTTCTATAAAAGATTTTACGTATTCATCGCCTCTTTTTTTATCAGACAGGTGTTCCCTCACATTCTCTGCAATAAATCCCAGCGTTACCGCAAGAAATATCATGATGAATTCCAAAAAATATTCTTTGAAATTTTTCTTCCGATGGCTATCGGAACCTACGTGTGGGTGATGATGTACTTCCATCTTTGCAGTCGTTTAGTTTAAAGTAGAAGT
>JAICKT010000610.1 GCA_025927795.1 Parafilimonas sp.
AAATTATTAGGTGAAGAAAAAACCAAGCCGGAGAATAAAGGATTTTTTGCAAACCTGTTTTCGAGTAATGAAGGTGAAGAACATTGTAAAGCAATGGAAGGTTTAATAAAAGAAGGTAACGGTTTGCTTAGTGAAGATATGAGCCCTGAAGTAATGGATGCTGCAATAATTGCTGCTGCGCAAAAAATAGAACATTATGAAATAAGCAGCTATGGTACAGCAAGAGCTTTTGCTTTACAGTTACAGTTAAGTAAAGTTGCAGACTTACTTCAACAAACATTAAACGAAGAATACGAAGCTGATGATTTATTAACTGAGCTTGCTTTATCTGATGTAAACTTAGAGGCGGAGCTAACGGGCGAAGATGATGATGATATTGTTTTAGAAAAAAAAGAACAACCTGCTAAAAAAAGTGCTCCCAAAAAAGCTGCAAAGAAATCTGCCGCTCCTAAAAAAGCAAAAGCAGCAGCTAAAAAAAGCAACAAAGCAAAAAATGCAAAAGGCAATAAAAATAATAAATGAAATAAGATAAACCCATCGAACAGGCTTTAAATGCTGAACCTATGGAAGAAACTCCGCAAAATTGCGGAGTTTCTATTAACAAATAACAGATGTTTATTGTTCTTAATTCAGGCCAATACAACAATTAAAAAGTACAACGTAACAAGGCAAAGGTTTGTTTGTTAATAATGCCCGTGCAGGTATGGAATTTCGCTCTTTTGCCAATAAGCAATTATATCTCTTATAATCTCTTTTAAATCTTTAAAGGTTGAAGATTTCATAAAGAAACCGTGCGAAGACAAATCGTAAGCTTTTTTAATTTGGTTCTCTGTTGCAGAGCCAGACCAAAAGATAAATGGTATGCTTTTGAATTTTGAAGACTCATCTTCAAGAATTTTTTCTCTCAATTCAAAACCATCCACAGGGTGCAGGTTTATATCACTGATTATAAGAAAGGGTATTTGTTCATCAGATTTTAAATAGTTAAGTAACTGTTCTCCTGTAAAAAAAGAAATAAGAGGATAAGGTATTTTTAATTCTCTCCAAATTTCTTTCATCAGATCGTGTTCATCTGAATCATCATCCACAATAATAACGGGTGCCGGTTTAATCATAACAACTTTCGTTAAATTAAAAGCTGCTATTGTCGTACCAAATTTTAAATCGAAATGTATTAATGATAAATTTTTAAAGAGTGCTATGCTTATAAGAAATAATGAACACCGGTAACGAAAAGTAAAACAGTAATATTTCAGTTTGAATATTCAGCTAAATGAGTGGAAATTATTACCTGTGCTTCCAATTGTTTTAATAACCGCGTTAAGTTTTTTATTTCAATACGTAACGTTTTTATTTCTGCTAATGGTTCATCAGCCCTTATGTGCAACGAAATAAATAATTTATGAATGTTTTACTATCCAGATTACAACAAACATATTATACTTCCTCTTTTATCGTGGAGGTAAAATACTATACATTACTTATTTAGAACGCCTAAAAATTGCTGAACTGCTTCGGTAATTCTTCCATCAATATTGCCATGGCGGTCACCAAATTCGTTCAATGCATTTGCAAACCAAATGAATGTTTTCCTGTTTCCGTTTGGCAAGGTTAGTTCAAAATCATATTTATTACTCATCACCTTTTTAACGATCACATGCGTATCATCAGAAAGCGTAAAGCGACTGAGATTATCATTCGACATATTATTATGCCACAAATACCGAACCCAATTACAACAGAGCAGATACTGGTATATTTCTAAAGCAGATTTATATAAACATAGTATGTATAATGAAATCAGCAGCGCAGAATCAGCAGAAAAATCAGTTGCATACACCAAGCATAAACTCTGCATCTTCCTGCATGGTTTGATCAAAATCTATATCTTCCTGCTTTTG
>JAICKT010000116.1 GCA_025927795.1 Parafilimonas sp.
GAGAAGACAGAACAACAAAGCGTTTTATTCTGATATAATGATTGATGGCAGAAATTTTGCATGTCTTATTTATTATTAACCATTAAAATCTACAATTATGGCAAAGTATGGAAAAAAAAGTCAGCAGAAAGTAAAGAAGAGCATGGATGAAATGAAGAAAGGAAAATTAAAAAGCGGCAGAAGCGGTAAAAAAGTAACCAGTAGAAAACAAGCAATTGCAATTGGTTTGTCTGAAGCAAGAAAATCTGGCGGCAAAGTTCCAAAAAAATCTTCTCCTAAAAAAAGCGCAAAAAAATCTTCTCCAAAAAAATCGTCTAAAAAATCTTCGTCTAAAAAATCAGCTAAAAAGTCTTCAAAAAAATCAGCTAAAAAATCTTCAAAAAAAGTTAGTTGATTAGTAAAATTATTTCGCTTTAATAGTTTAACTTTTAGATGATGTTACAATTATTAGAAGACTTGCCGGAAACTGTTGTTGGCGTTCGTGCTGTTAACGATGTTACTGAAGAAGATTATAAACAAGTTATATTGCCGGCTCTTGAAGCTGTTTATAAAAAGTTTGGAAAATTAAGTCTTATGATTGTGCTTGAAACCAGCATAGGCAACTATACACCTGGTGCATGGATAACTGATTTAAAAACCGGTTTAAAATATTTTACCAACTGGCACAGAATTGCCATTGTAAGCGATGAAAAAATAGTACAGGTGGTTACTGATGCTGTTAGTTATATTTTGCCCGGCGAGTGCAAGGGTTTTCCAATGGAAGATTTAGCAACGGCTAAATTGTGGGTTGCGGCTTAAAAAATTAAGGTCACAATTTAATGTGACCTTTTCTCAACTAATTCTGTTTTTGTTTGGCGTTGTACTTCCTTTTTCCAAACGCTTTTTTCTTTTTTCCAATTCTTCTTTTTCTGATTTTGATACATCATCAATATCATCTTCGGTGCGTTGAAAATCCCTGTTTTTTGGATTATAATCCGCATTTGCTTCTATGTTTTCAGCAGTAGGCTCACTGTTTTTATTTTTATTGTTTTCCATAAATTATTTTAATGATGTAGAGCAATCACTGCGCCATTTTTTATTTCATCAAAGCAAAGTTAAAAATGAACATTCCATGTTACAGTTGGAATAACAGGAAAAAGTGAAACCTGCTTTGCTGTTATTTTCAAATTGCCATTTGTAACATCGCCTTCCTGATCAAAATAATAGAAGTAAGGGTTTTCGCGGCTGTAAACATTATACACACTAAAAATCCAATTATCAGAAAACCTGCGTTGCTTTTTATAATGAGGCGTATAAGTTGCTGCAATATCAAGCCGGTGATATGGCTTCATTCTGTACGCATTGATGCGGCTATATTCCTGCGTTAAAACACCATCAATAAAATAAAAACGCTCAGGTAAAGAAATAGCGTTGCCGGTACCGAATATAAATGTTCCCGATAATTTCCACTTTGGCGATAATTCATAAATACCAACAACAGAAAGATCATGACGACGATCATACTTGCTCGGATATTTTTCACCATCATTCAAATCAAGAAATTTTCTCCATGTCCATGAAAGTGTATAGCCAACCCAGCCCGTTAATTTTCCTCTTACTTTATTAATGAATAATTCACTGCCGTAACTCCACCCTTTTCCAAATACAAAACTTTCTTCCGGATCACTTAAAGAAGGTGTATAACCTTCTTTATATTCAATTTGATGTTGCATTGTTTTATAATACAGCTCCAGCGATGTTTCAAACATATTATTGCTGAAGTTTTTAAAATATCCAGCAGCATATAACCAGCCTTCCTGCGGTTTAACGCGGTATGTTGAAGGCACCCAAATATCTGTTGGCAATGTTGTGCCTGCATTGCTTACAAGATGTATGTATTGCAGGTTTCTTGTTACAGATGCTTTAATGGAACTGTTATTATTAAAGGCATAACGAATAGTAAAACGTGGCTCAAAGCCACCATAAGTTTTTACTGATTTACCTGCACCATAAAAATTACTGTCTAATTTATTTCCGTTTGCATCTTCAATATATTTTGTGTAAGGACCAACCTGCTGAAACATGCTGTAACGTAATCCATAATTTATTTTGATGCGCTTGCTTACATCCCAGTCATCCTGTATATAAATACCATATTCATTGGCATATTTTTTTTGAATATTGTCAGGATGAAAAATAACAGAATCCTGATTGCCGCTTACAACGCTTGGATAAAAAGTATGGTAAATATATTGCGCGCCAAATTTTACTTTGTGTGATGTGGAAGCAAAATAATCAACATCAAATTTTGCATTATAATCTTTGATGCCTGATGAAAGATTGAGATTTAAATTATCCTGGCGTCCAAAAAAATCAAACTTATAATCATTATATATTAATGAAAGATTTGAGAAAAGTTTTTTATTATAAGAATGATTCCATCTGAAAGTGGCAGTAGAATTTCCCCATGGAATGCTTGTGCTGAATGAACGGCGGTTGTTATTAAAATCAAATTTATCGCGACCGAAATATCCGCTTAAATAAATATGATCGTTATTTGAAATCTGGTAATTCATTTTTGCATTCAGATCATAGAAATAATAACCTGAACCATAAAAGCTGCTGCTTTTTTTTATAAATGGTTTTATCAAAAGATCAACATACGTTCTTCTTGCAGAAATAATATACGAAGCTTTATTTTTTACGATGGGTCCTTGTATAGAAAAGCGCGAAGCAATTAAACCGATGCCTGCATCAACTTCTGTTTTATTTACATTTCCTTCTTTCATCGCAATATCAATTACAGAAGATAACCTGCCACCATATTGTGCCGGCATGCCGCCTTTAATAAGCGTAAGATTTTTTATCGCATCAGAATTAAACACAGAAAAAAAACCAAACAAATGACCCGTATTATAAACAACCGCTTCATCAAGCAAAATTAAATTCTGATCAGGACCACCACCGCGAACATAAAAGCCTGAATTGCCTTCACCCGCATTTCGTACGCCCGGCAAAAGCTGCAGCGTTTTTAAAATATCTGTTTCACCTAAAAATGATGGTAAAGATTTTACAGTATTTATGCTGAGATCAACCTGCCCCATTTGTGCGCTCTTTACATTGCTTATTTTTTTTTGTGCAGTAACAGTAACATCATTTATGGTTGATGAAACAGGCAGAAGTAAAATATCTTTTGATGTGTTGGTATTAAAATTAATATTGAATGTAATAGGCGCATAACCAATATATGAAACGATTAATTGATAACTGCCTTGTGGCAGTGTTAAAGAAAAATAACCGTACTGATTAGTTGTTACACCGCGGTTTTCATTATTAACTAAAATGCTTGCGCCAATAAGTGTTTCGCCGCTTAGTGAATCTTTTACATAGCCTTTTAATGTAAATTTTTCCTGCGCAATAATTTTTGTTGATAGCAGAATTGCAATCACAACAAAAAAATATTTTAATACCTTAAGCATTTACCAGGTTAGCATGTTGTATTTAAATCAGGAATGAATACATAAAATTTAATGCATGTTATCAATGGAATCTTCAACCGTGCCGCATTCGAGCATAGCATTTTTATATTTAGGATGTTTATTGCCGAAGTATGGATTATCAATTGTTTTTGTTTCCGAAAACCACCAGCCTTCCTGATCTCCGGTAAATGCCATCGGGCATTTTTTATGATAGATAATTGCTTTATCATAACCAACTGTTTTTGCCAGGTTATAAATACTTTCTGAAACAGTATAAAATATTCTTCGCTTGTCAGCTATAGAATCCTGCGATAATAAAACCTGCATTGCGTCAGCAGCATTTTGTGCGATGCTGGTTGCTTTGGTTGCAACTTCATCATCTTTTAATTGTTCATAAGGAACATAAATTAATAATCGCTGCAATGCAATTGCAGATTTATCGGCAGTTATAGTATCCCAATTTATAAATGCTGTTTTAAGCTTATTGTATTCCGATAAAACACTATCAAACGCAAGGTTGAATGAGTCTGTGTTTTTGCTTTTAAAAGTTGTTGCTGTGTTTATAGGTTTTCCAGGTTTATTATTACAAGCAATCACAAATAAAAAGATTGAACCAATAAAAATTGCAGCGATTTTCTTCATTAAAAAAATTTTTGCAAAATTAGCTGTTAATGCCTTGCTTAATTTGAAGCAATCATCTTTAACAAATAAAAAAGAAGCAGTTAAAATTTAAACATGGTTTTTACGTTGAAAGCAATTATAATTTTAGCCCTTTCACTTCAATTTTTCTACAGAATGTTCTTTGTATTTTGATTTTTTCCTTAGAATTTAAAAAATAACTTAAGTGTTTATGAAAATATGTTTTGCTGTTTTACTACTGCTTGTTTTTTCCGGACATACTTTTTCTCAAACAGATACGCTCACCAATAAACTCGACAGCCTGAGTAAAAAAACTGACACAACAGGTGCACAAAACAACATAATCGATCCAAATGCATATACTGCAAATACACGAATAAAATTTTCGTCTTATTTCATTTTGCTGGGAGATGATTTTAAGCAACAAATAACTGCACCTTTTCATCAAACAGGAAAAGAATGGAAGCGCATTGGCATTTACGGCGCTTCGGTTGCTGCTTTGTCTTTAATTGCTGATGAACCTATGCAACGTTTTGCCGTGAAGTTGCATGATGATAGCAAAGCTGTGTCAAGCGTTAGCAGTTATGTTACAAAATTTGGCGGCAGGTATGAAGTTTATTCACTCGCAGCATTAGGCAGTTATGGATTTATTTTTAATAACAAAAAAATGCAAACCACAACGCTGCTTGCAACACAAGCTTATTTAACCAGCGGTCTGATGGAAACTATAGTAAAAGCAATTTCAGGGCGGCAAAGACCAACTTACTATAATTCGGGCCATCCGGAACCTGAACCATATTTTCACGGACCATTTTATAAAAAAGGTATTGATGTAAGTGGTCATGCTGTTAATAGTTCGTTTCCATCAGGTCACACTACTGTGATATTTGCAGCGGCTACTGTTTTCGCAAAAGAATATAAAAATACGCCGTGGGTTCCGGTTGTTGCTTACAGTGCTGCTTCATTGGTTGGCTTAAGCAGGATAACTGAAAATAAACACTGGATGAGTGATGTTGTTGTAGGAGCAACGTTAGGTTACTTAACAGGCAGACAGGTAGTAAATAATTATCACCGGTATGCAAAATTAAAAGCGCCGCATAAAAGCGGCACTTTATCATTCAACATAAATTATAATGGTTACAATTTTGAGCCTGGTTTAGTTTATACTTTCAACAGATAATTTATTTTATTACCAGCACTTCAAAAGTTCCAGGTATCATTGGCGGTCTTCTTTCACCCGGTGCAGGCGTTCCAAAATCAGCGGTGGGCGTATAAACAATATGTGTTTTTGTATCAACCGTTAATGTTCTTGCACCGCGTTTTGTGGGTAAATTATTTTCAACTTCAAATTTATCTTTTGATACTTCTTTTATTACCGTTAAGGTTCCTTCACCGTTAGATGAGTATATTGTTTTGGTTGACGGATCAAAGGCAGTTCCGTCGCAGCCATCACCAATTGCAGGTTGTGCAATTATTTTTCCGTTGGTTGCATCAATTACCATCAATAATTTATTATCGCAACCAGCGAAAAGCCGCTTTGTATTTCTGTCGATGGATAAACCCGATGGCGATTCGCCCGGCGCCATCGGCCAACTATTAATTAATTTCATTGTATTGATATCAACCACTTCTATTTCGCTCATGTCTTCATTGTTCACAAATATTTTTCCTTCATTATCACTAACTGCAGTTTCAGGTTTACCTTTTACATCAATAGTTGCAACAACTTTATCTGTTGAAGGATCTATTACACTTAAATCTTTACTGCCGCCATTGCAAGTAATTATTTTTTTAGAATATGCATCATAAAAAATTGCATCAGGGTTTTTACCGGTTGCAATGCTGTCGGTTATTTGCAGCGTGCTTAAATCAAATACAAATACATTATTTATTCTGCCGTTGCTTGTAAAACCTTTATTTAAATTATGTACCAATGCAATGCCATGCACGCCTGTTGTATTTGGTATGATTCCAAGCGAATCGCCTGTATTTTTATCGAGCACATTTACCTGTGTGCCATGCGAAACAAACAATTTGTTTGAAGCCGTATCAACAAAAATATAATCCCAGCCGCCACCGCTTTTAATGTGAAAAGTGTCTGCTACATGTAATGTGTTTTGCGCAAACGTATTCATGCTAAGAGCACTTGTAAAACAAAAAAATAAAATTTTTTTAAGCATAATGTTGTTAATAAAAATTTGATAAATATTTTTTAGAATGATGAGATGACACAATCCATTCAGAAAATTTTGCAGAAAGAATACCAAAGCCGGCGCCTGCAATTACATCGCTTGTCCAATGTCGTTCATTTAAAACACGCAATACACCAACAGCCGAAGCAGAACCATACGATAAACATTGAAGCCAGAGTTTTCGCTCTGCAAAATTATCATTAAACAAAGTAGCTGCAGAAAATGCTTCGGCGGTATGACCGCTGGGAAAAGCATTATACGAACCATTTACAATGCTCGGCACTTTACTTAAATGCTTTACAGTATAAACACTTGCATTCATTATTACTTCATTAAGTAATACTTCTTTTGTATAAACCCATGCGTTTTGTTTTGACCCGAATGCTAAACAGCCATATCCTGCAAGCATGGGTGCGTATTGCATATAATCATCAACGTGCGTTTTAAAGTGGGGCATGGTTTCATCACGCTCTGCCTTTATAGCGCCGTTATCAATAAAAGTTTCGTTTGCGTTTGAGTAACTGCCGAGTAAAATAAAAGCAGCGGGAAAATATGTGCTTTTCAAATGAAATTTAAAATCCTGTGGTAAATATGTATGTTGTAACTGCAAGCTATCGCTGTATTGTGCTTTCACATTAAAAGATAATACAATAAAAAGCAAAAAAAGTTTTGATTGACAAAACCATTTTTTTTGAAACATAAACCAGCGCTTTAATTTTTAGGTCTCATTTGGAATCATTTTTTTGCAGCTTGATTAAATAAATTTTTACAACTGTTTTAATACACTCTATTTAAATCATCACATTCTTCCACCGTCTCAGCAAGTTTTAAAGTTGAAGTTTGATTTTGTAGATATTCTGAAGAACAGGACATTCTGCATAGGTTTTAAAGTTAATCATTATTGAGGTTCTAATAATGCCGTTTAATCAGCTTTTTCTTTTAACCGTAAACTTCACAGATAATTTTGAAGGCATTTTGAAGCATTATTTACTATTAGCGGAAGCAGTTTATTCAATCTCTAAACCAGGTTGGGATTTATAAAATTGTACTTTAATATTTATAGTTTTTTATTCTGTAAACATAAAAATTTCTAACCGCAACTTTGTTTCTGTATTGATGAATAATTATCGGCGCTTCTACTATAGAAAATAATTTTTTATAAATGCTATCAGGAGTTGAACTATAATTTGAAGGAGAAATATAATATGCATCTGTGCCTTTTTTTATTTTGCCATTTTGTTTATTAAGCCAGTCAAAATTGTGAATATCAAACAAAGGTCCGAATGTATATAATTTCATGTTTAACGGATATGCAACATAATAATCAAGATGTGCTGCAGGAAACCATTTGTTTGATATGATAATGGCATCCGATTTTATAGTGTGTGTTTGAATATCGTTCTTTCGCAAGTTTGCAAATGCGTTTTCAAAAGAATTCCAGCCATATAAATCCATTGTAAAATCTCCGGTGCCTAAATGTTCTGCATCGTGTTTACCTAAACTTAAAGGCAAATAATTAATTGATAAGTATGCAAGCGCAACAATGGTCAACACAAAAAAGTTTGCGCCTTGCAACCAGTTTGTTATAGTTTTTTGACTGAAGCATTCATCAGCATAAAATGCACAAAGTATTAGCAAAGAAATGTAAGCAGGTCCTGTCCAATGTGGTAAAGTATTACGAAACAAAGAAACAGACCAGCAAAGAAATATTAGTGGCAGGCTTAAAAATATTAGCAGCCAGAAAAATTGTTTACTAACTGCATAAACACTCTTGTGTATAATTTTAAAAAATGTTATGCAGATTAAAATAAAAATTATCGGATTACAGTATAATATTTCGCCGCCAACTTCTGTGAAAAAAGAGGAAGGCTGAATACCATTGTTAATTACTACACGGCCGCCCTGGTATTGATATGTTATAAATGCGTTTTGATAATTCCAGATAAAAATGGGTGAGATAATTAAAAGTGTGATGACGCCTGATATATACAAATATTTATTGCCTAATTGTTTTCTGTCGAAAGTGAAAATAAAAATTACGGCAGCAAACCATAAATAAATACCATGTATTTTGCACATGGTTGCAATGCCTGCACATAATCCGAACAATAATAAATTTTTGTTTTGCTTTTCTTTAAGAATAAAAATTTTTATAAGCAGGTAAACAGAAATCAGCCAGAAAACCACTTGTGGTGAATCCGGAAGAATAAATAAACCGCTGATAATAGAAGTATAAATACAAGCTGTATATAAAAGAGCGCCGTATAAACCTGCCCTTTCATTTTTAATACGCAATAGAATTTTAAATATGAGCCATGTGTTTATTGCTGAGCCAATAATGGCAGTAAGTCTTACAAAAATTTCGTCATTAAGTTTTAAATTAAATGTAAACAAACGAATAAAAAACGCAACCAACGGAGGGTGGTCAAAATAACTTAGCTGCAAATGCAAAGCATACGTCCAGTAATAAACTTCATCATTGCCAAATTCTATATTGCCTGCCAGTAAGCACCTGATTAAACTTGCAAGTACAATTAGCGTGATTACGTTTGTTTTATAGTTACGTGTTATATTTTCATTTACCACCGTTAAAAAATTTCTTTTTTAATTGAAGCAAAAGTAAACGCCTGTTATTTGTAAGTGCATAAATATTTCATTCAGATTTACTTCAGAATGATAATGTATTGTTGCGCTCTGTTTAATCCCTGATACATAAATCATTTTTTAAAAATTTCAAGCAAGCAATTCCTGTTAATGACTAAATCAAAAAGTAAAAAATTTTTGTGTCTATCAACCGCTTTATTCTTTGTAATCTGTTTGAACGCTCAAAATAGAACTGTTTTGTCAGGCAGAATAACTGACTCCTCTTCAAATAAAGCCATTGATTATGCCACGATAACTTTAGCAACAGCTGAGGGAAAAGTTTTGAATGGAACAACTTCAGATAGTACCGGGAATTTTAAAATTAGTGATATTGATGCAGGGATTTATAATATATCTTTTGAATTCATCGGCTACAAGAAAAAGGTTCTGAAAAATTTTCACATTACTAAAGATGTTTCTCTTGGTACTATTTCACTGCAAAAATTTGAAACTACTTTAAAAGATGTAATTGTTACTTCACAAACCAAATTAATAGATAACCGTATAGATAAACTTGTTTTTAATGCTGAGAATGATGTAACATCACAAGGTGGCGTTGCAACAGATATACTTAAAAAAATTCCTCAGGTATCTGTTGATGCAGATGGGAATGTGGAACTTGCAGGCAGCGGTGGCGTGCGATTTTTAATAAATGGAAAACCTTCTTCTGCATTTGGAAGTAACGTGGCAGATGTCCTGCAATCAATACCTGCCAGCCAGATTAAAAGCATTGAAGTAATTACAAATCCGGGTGCAAGATATGATGCGCAGGGATTGGGTGGCATTATTAATATTATTTTAAAACAGACAAAAGTTAATGGTGTCAGCAGCAATATTTCTTTAAGTGCCGGCACACGCATAGAAAATGGTTCATTTAATATTACTGCACGCCATGGAAATTTTGGGTTGAATGCTTTTATCAGTGGCAACACAAGACTTACTGCTGCTACACCTTTTACATCAGACCGCATTTCAGTTGATACGATTGCAAAAGAGAATGTATTGCTGCATCAGCAAAGTGATACACGCAGTAACAGGCATGGGCTTGAATCTGGTATTGGCTTTGACTGGACCATAAAAAAATATAACAGCTTATCAGGCAATATTAATTACAACAGGTTTGGCAGTAAAAACAATGGTGTTATAAACCAGGAACAAAAAACAACTTTTCCTGACAGCAGTGTTAATGATGCTGATGTATTTTCTTTAAATCATTTAAGCAACAGCTTTTTATTTTATTCCACTGATGCAAGTATTAGTTATAAAAGAACATTTAAAAAAGAAGATCAATCGCTGGAAATAAATTTGAATACAAGCTTTGGCAACAATCGTAGAACAGCAAATAATTATCAAAATTTATTGTCGCAGGATTCTGTTTTTTACGGAGTGAGCAACAATAATTTTGGTAAAGAGAATGAGAAAGAACTTGAAATTAATTACACGCAGCCTTTTACTAAAAATATATCATTTGATGCCGGCGCTGATATAACTTTTAATGATATTACCAGCACATCCAATGTGTACGCATTGCAGCCGGCTGCTAAAATTTATTTATACGATACTTCTGTATCCAACTATCTTACTTATCACCAAAAAGTTTATGCAGCTTATGCAGAAATAAGCTTTCCGGTAGGTAATTTATTTGATGCAAAAATTGGTTCGCGTTACGAGCGCACAGAAATAAATTCTTTTTATTCTGATGCAACGCAGCAAATAAAAAATCCGGGTTACAATACATTAGTTCCATCTGTTTATTTTTTAAGAAAGCTAACTGAAGATCAAAGTTTAAAACTCAGTTATTCGAAACGTATTGAACGACCGGATTATGGCGACCTAAATCCATTCGTAAACACTGCCGATCCGAAAAATATTACAGCAGGAAACCCATATCTAAAACCCGAAATTGGCAACCGCATTGAGCTTTCTTACAACCATGATTTTGGCAAATCTTCATCGTTAACTATTACCGCTTTTTACCGCGCAAATAATCACGATATTCAGCCATACACTGCATACTATCCTGAGCTTATAATTGGAGATTCTGTTTATACAAACGTGTCTGTAAGCACAAGAGAAAATATTGGTTTAGAAAAAAATGCAGGCATTAGTTTATTCGGTAATGTGCAAACAACAGATAAACTTACTTTAAGAATGAATTTGTTTTTTTTCAGAAGGCATATTATAAATGGAATTGATTCAGGGCGTAATCCCACCAGTTTTAATTATCGCATCAATCTTAACGCAAGCTATAAATTCAGTAATAATTTTTCTGCTGAATTTTTTGGCAACTTTAATTCCGCGCGAAATGAACTGCAGGGAAAGTATCCTTCATTCACAACATATACCATTGCTGCGCGCAAACAATTCTGGAATAAAAAAGGAAGTGTTGCTTTAACTGCTACCAACTTGTTTGATGAATATGTAAATCAGCCAACCATAATTTATGGAACGAATTTTACAACCAACAGTATTCGTAAAATTCCTTTTCGTTCTATCGGGTTAAATTTTACCTGGAAGTTTGGTAA